>DUEG01000149.1 GCA_011176615.1 Anaerolineae bacterium
GCACCGCCCCACTGTCATTACGAGGAGGCGCAGCCGACGAAGTAATCTCCTCCATCGAAAGCAAACACATCATGGCTTTTTGCATACCACGCAGGAAGATTGCCACGCATCCACCAATGATGGGATGGATAAAACTGGCTCTATAAAATCGGATGTCACATAAACAAGCGCATCGGTGTTTGTCGAGAGACTCGATAAGCGTCCCCTTGCATACCAACGCCTTTTCCTTATAATATATGCACGTGCTGAAGAGACTCAACCCCTAACAATTGTGATTATCTTATATGCACAGGCACAATTACTCACAAATATAAAATCAATAACAAAAAGGATACCAATGATTGAACACAAAAACACCTTCAAAATCCTCCTGCTGATTGCCAGACCCGCCGCAGGGAAAAGCGAAATCATCGACTATCTCAAAAAAACCGATTTAACTGAAAGGGTTGCCCGATTTCATATCAACGAATTCGATGTAATCGATGACTTCCCCATGATATGGACCTGGTTCGAGGAAGATCAACTCCTGGAAGAGATGGTACTCCCAAGGCTGCATACAACACCCGAAAATTATTTTTTAGATAATTACTTCTGGCATTTACTCATCCGTAAGATTTGCCTGGAATATAACAACCTCTTGCGTGACGATCCAAATTACCATGAACACAAGACTGCCATCTTGGAATTCTCCCGCGGGAAACAATCCGGCGGTTATACGGCTGCATTTAAGCATCTTAGCAAACAAGTGATAGACCATTTGGCTGTGATGGTTGTGAATGTTTCCTGGGAAGAATCCCTTCGAAAGAACCGTGCGCGGTTCAACCCGAATCGACCTAATAGCATCCTGGAGCATGGCTTATCCGATGAAAAGATGGAAATATTATATAAAGAAGATGACTTGGAAGCGTTATGCGCAAACGATCCGGCTTATCTGAACATTCAAGGGAAAAACGTACCTTATGCTGTCTTCGAAAACGAAGACGATGTCACTACCGCCCGGGGTAAAGCGCTTGGCGACAGGCTGGAGCAAACATTGGATTTGCTCTGGAAACGCTGGAACTCCCGGTGATTGCTCCCGTTGGCGGATAAGGAACGCCAGATACGGAAACTAAGTGAATCCCCATAGTGCATATCATTTTGTCCACAGGGATAAAATGGTGAAGTGTAAGAAAATTTTAATCACCATGTCACTACCAAAAAGATCCTTGCTAACCAGGAGAATCAACCGCTTTCGCTCTTAAGCGGTTATGGTCAAAATTCATCTTTTCAGTGCTGTGATGCCTATATATATTTATTCATCGTCCTTCTGTTTTTAAAAACAATATGCTTTTATTAATATTGCATTTGAATTGGCGGACGATTTTGAAGTGGCACTGTTTTTATGTTATAGTTACGTTCGTTGTCACGCATCTTTTGCGCTTTACCAATGGAACTCTTGACGTTCTGGATTAACATTTTTTAGTTAATTCTTAACAAAGTGCACCAAAATACTACTTACTTTTGGTAAGTGATGATATAATGTCCGCAACATATAAATACTTGTATCACAAATAAACCTTTTAGGAGGTGGAAAGTAAAAACCATAATAAATACATAAATTCTATTATCTGTGGTTTAATAATTGAGGAGATTTATCTCGCTCAAAAACTCTCGGAAGAAGAGCGCCAAATCGCCAAAAATAAAAAAGGAGATACAAAATGAAAAGAAAGAATATCTTTAGTTTACTGCTCATTATTGGTTTGTTGAGCATAGCATTGGTCGCTTGTGGACCAAAAGCAACCGAAACAGCAGCCCCTGCTGCAGAGGCAACGGAAGCCCCTGTTGTGGAAGAACCAACAGAAGCGCCCGCTGAAAAGTTTACAATCGGTATTTCGAACCCCTTCATCAGCAGCGAATATCGTACGCAGATGATCGCAGAACTGATTGAGGTCAACAAAGAATATATGGACCAAGGGATCACCAACGAATTGGTCATCGAAAGCGCAGATACCGATGTAGCCGGTCAGATTCAACAATTGCAGAACCTGATGGCAAAGAATGTTGATGCTATTCTAGTCAACCCTGGTGATGTGAATGGGTTGAATGCCACCCTTGAAGAAGCAGTTTCCAAGGGTATCATCGTCATTTCTGTTGACCAGGAACTGGATGTTCCCAATGTGTATAATGTCGGCATCGATCAGAAAGAATGGGCGAAAACAAGCGCTCAATGGCTTGCTGAGAAGATGGGCGGCACAGGAAACATCGTTGAGATCGAAGGCTTCCCCGGACACCCCGCCAACGTTGCACGTATGAATGGCGTAGATGAAGTTCTTGCAAACTACCCAGACATTAAAGTTCTCGCAAAAGATACAGGCAAATGGGACGAGGCAACTGGTCAGCAGGTTATGTCCAACTTCCTGGCTGCTTATCCCAACCTGGATGGTTATTGGACCCAGGACGGTATGGCAATCGGCGCACTTCAGGCTGTTATGGCTGCCAACCCGGCTAAATTCCCGATTGGTGTTGGTGAAGGACGCTGCCAATTCCTCAAACTATGGCAAGATGTCCTCAAGGACCATCCTGACTTTGATACCATCGCAGTTGCCAATCCCCCTGGTGTTTCTCCAACCGGTCTCCGTATTGCAGTTCATATGCTCATGGGCGAAAAGGTTGATGAGACTAAATTGGGTGGGGTTAACGGTTTGTCATTCGTTATTCCCGTTCCAGTTGTAATCACAGGAGATAACCTGCAAGAAGGCTTGGATATCTGCAAGGATAAACCAGACGCTTACTTGCTTGATGGTATTATGACTGACCAAGAAGTCGTTGACGCTTTCTTCAAATAATAGTTAAATGAATGCGCGAATGACGCTTTCTGCCCGAAACATTGTCAAACACTATGGCGGCGTAGTGGCGCTCGAAGATGGCAACCTAGACGTTCGCACTGGTGAAGTTGTTGCATTGATTGGGGCAAATGGAAGCGGCAAAAGCACAATGGCTAAGGTTATCAATGGAGTAGTTGTCCTCGATAGAGGGCAACTACTCCTTAATAATGAGCCGATCCATTTCTCTTCCCCTCAGGCGGCAAAAGATATGGGGATTGCAACGGTATTCCAGGAACTTAGCCTTATTCCCAAAATGACGGTCGAAGATAATATTTGGTTGACCCGGGAACCGATTAAGTCTTTCGGATTGATTAACCGGAAGGCAGTAACTCGAAAAACCGAAGAATTGATTGCGCTATTCGAAGGCACGACTAGCCCCTCACTCCGTCCCGATGCAACAGTTGCCTCACTTTCTCCAGACGAAAGACAAATCGTTGAGATTTTAAAAGCCATCAGTTTCGACCCCTGGATGATCATCCTGGACGAAGCAACCGCAAGCCTGGACAACCGCCAGGTGCATAAGTTGTTCGACCTGATAAATGGCTGGAAAGAGCAGGGGAAAGCAATCGTGTTTGTTTCTCACCGTATGGAGGAAATTTTCGAGATCGCTGACCGATATAGTGTCCTGCGCAACGGGAAAACAGTAGGATCAGGGAATATCAAAGACATCAATGGGGACGAATTGGTGCAATTGATGATCGAGGAAAAATCAGCCTTCGTTTTTTCTCGCACACGTCTGGATGTAACCCAAGAACCTGGGAAAAAACCAATTTGTCTGGAAGTTAACAATCTGCATACCGATGTGCTGGGTGGAATCAGTTTCAATGCAATGGAAGGCGAACTCATAGGGATCGGCGGCTTGCAGGGGCAGGGTCAGCGGAACCTGCTGTTAGCGTTGTTTGGCGCTATCCCTTATGACGGCGAAGTAAACTTTATGGGCGAGAAAATCAATTTTCGTAATCCCCGCGAGGCGATGAAAAAAGGATTATCGCTTGTGCCCGGTGATCGAGCGAAGGAAGGTTTGCTCTATACTCGTTCTATCCTGGAAAACTTCATGCTACCATCGTGGAGAAAATATGGCTTCCCTCTGAAAATTAAGAATGCGCGGAAAGATGCGCAGAAGGTCAGTGAAAGCCTAAGCCTGATGATGGCTGGTTTACAGGAGCCGGTCAGCAGTCTTTCGGGTGGAAATGCCCAAAAAGTAGTCATTGGCAAATGGCTGCTGCGCGAACCGCAATTATTTTTATTGAATGATCCAACTAAAGGGGTAGATGTCGGCACCAAAGCCGAATTCTATGTGCTCCTCAATCAACTTTGTGAGCAGGGCAAAACAATCTTGTTTTACAGCAGCGATGATGAAGAATTGGTTGGTTTGTGTGACCGGGTTCTGGTATTGCAAGACGGAATGATCCGTGCTGAACTCAAGGGTGAATCGCTTACCAAAGAGAATTTGATTTCTGCCAGTCTTGGAATTTCAACGAGAGGTGTTCAGTGAAACGGTGGTCTTGGAGATATTTAGTAAATCGATATCCTGCGTTTTTCCCGCTCATCCTGCTCGTTATCTCAATTGTTGTTAATGCTATTCTGCAACCAAACTTACTTTCTCTGGAAATGATTAACAACAACCTGCGTGTGTTCATGCCGATGCTGTTATTAGCGGTCGGTCAAACTTTTGTCATGATTGGGGGCGGTATCGATATTTCGGTAGGGGGTATTGTCTCTATTGTCAATACAATCCTAGCCACGCAGGTGGGTTTGACAGGTACGCCCGAAACGATGTGGAAATTTGTTTTTCTTGTCATCTTGGCGGGATTGCTTGCTGGGGCTTTGAATGGCTTTTTCATCGCCATTCTTCGACTTGAACCGATTATCACAACCTATGCTACGGGTTTTTTATATGCCGGTTTGGCTTTGTTCATCCTGCCAAATCCGGGCGGTGGTATTCCTCAGAAAATATCTGAAATATACCGCACCACAACCCCATTAGGGATACCGCTGGCTATTTATATCATTGTTATTATTTTACTTATCTGGTGGTTAATCCGCTCAACTCGGTTTGGACGTTATCTCTATGCAGTCGGTGGAAACGCACAGGCAGCCTACGAAACCGCTGTTCCGGTTAGGACGATTGTTTTTAGCACCTATGTCATCTCCGGCTTATTCTCCGCTTTTGCAGGCATTGCCATTACTATGCTGAGTGGGTCCGGCAACGCTGAAATCGGTGCAGGGATGATTCTTACGTCCATTACCGCAGTCGTCATCGGAGGTACTGCCTTTAGCGGGGGCGTGGGTGGTGTTGCAGGTCCTATGATGGGGGCAATTACCCTTGGGCTGATTCAAAATATTGTCTCGTTTTCCCATATCAGCACCTGGTGGGAAACCCTGGTAAAAGCAAGCATAATCGTTGCCGCATTGGCTGCTCCTGGGATTATCGACTTGTTCAGGAAGAAGGGGACGAGAATATGAAAAAATTTCGACTTTCTCCTCCAGTTGCAGCGTTAATCCTGGCTGTTATCCTATTCTTGCTCTCCGGACTACTCCCTAATGGATATGGGAATGACATCGATGTGGCGATGGCGCAGGCGACGAACATTGTCCGCTTGGCGGTTTTTCTTGGGATAATCGCAGCCGGTCAAACCCTGGTGATTATCAGCGGCTATGAGGGCATCGACCTCTCGTCCGGTTCAGTTGTGACCTTGACAGCCATCCTGACTTATGTAATTGTCAATGGGAACAATGATAAAGTACTGCTGGCTTTGCTCGTTTCGCTTGTGGTTGGTGGCATCATCGGGCTGTTTAACGGCGCTGGAATTTCTTTTCTGAAAATATCTCCTTTCGTGATGACCTTGGGGATGGCAGGCGTTGTGACCGGCGCAATTCTCGTGCTCAACCATGGTAATGTAAGCGGGAAGATAGCACCGATCATGACTAAGGTGATTGCGCGTCCGTTGATCGGTAAGATTCCTGGCGCCATTATCCTTTGGGTCATCTTCGGAATTTTGATGTGGTTGTTGTTGGAGAGAACATCGTTCGGCAAGTATTTATTCGCCATTGGGGTAAACCGGGTTACCGCAAAACTTTCCGGTGTCAATGTCGTCGGGATGAACCTAGCCGCCTATTCGTTGGCGGGAGCATTGGCAGGGTTTGGCGGTTTCCTGCTGGTAGGGAACACGGGCGTGGTTTTTATCAACCTTGGACAACCTTACCTGTTCCCTTCTATCGCAGCAGTTGCCGTCGGCGGTACCCTGCTTTCGGGAGGCAAGGGCAGTTACTGGGGCTCAATGGCTGGCGCAATCGTATTAACCCTTATCACCAGCCTGCTGACCACTATGCAAATGCCTGATTCTGTAAGGCGCATGGTTTTGGGCGGTACGCTCCTGATTCTCATTTCAATCTACGGACGCCAGCGTAGTCTCAGGCAATAAATTTCGTATTTCACATCCTCAACATTCTTTGATAAAAATAA
>DUEG01000015.1 GCA_011176615.1 Anaerolineae bacterium
GCGCCATGAATAGGGAGAATTATAGTGTTCGTAATTGTCCATTTCAAATATCCCTTCTTTTTTGACAGTTCGAAACAAAGCCATCAAACCGTTAACCAAATTCCGATTTAATTATTCGAAGTTGATATGAAATTCCTCGTAAATTTTATTATGTGTTCCTTTTTCTTTGACCAAAGTTCAGAAAAGTTATATGCGGTCTTCTTTTTCACTCAATTATTGAGTAAAAGAAGGAAACTTTGTTTCCATATATTTCTTCGTATGATATTATAATATTATGTGTCTCAATCAGGGTGTATATCATCCAAGACATTTTAGCAATTAGCACAAAATATCATTTGCTTTTTTGTTATTGACTATATAATTGCAAATGATTATTTAAGGAGAAATTACTCTGGAAACTCATAATACAACACATAATCTGCTCCCAGACGATAATGAGAAAACAGCACAATTAAAACCGGGGACAATCCTCGAGGGACGCTACTTGATTGAAGGTATTCTAGGCGTTGGAGGGATGGGTGCCGTTTATAGCGCAAGGGACATGCGTTTTAATGTAGTGAAAAATGTCGCTGTAAAAGAGATGATCAACAAGGCTCGCAATGAACTAGTGCGTGAAACTATTATTAAAAACTTTGAACGCGAAGCGAACATTTTAGCAACACTTAGTCACCAAGCAATTCCAACCATTTATGATTACTTTACTCGGAATAACCGATCTTATTTGGTGATGGAATTGATCAATGGGAAAAACCTCGAATTGCTCATGGCAGAGAATAAAGGGTTTTTCCCTGAAACCCAAATAATTGCTTGGACTATTGAACTATGTGATGTCTTGACCCATTTACACAATCATCTCCCCACTCCAATTATTTTCCGAGACATGAAACCCGCAAATATTATTATTAATCAAGAAAATCATGTCGTTTTAGTGGATTTTGGAATTGCAAAAACCTTTCAGGCTGGAATAAAAGGAACCATGATAGGAACAGAGGGATATTCTCCACCTGAACAATACCGGGGCGAAGCGACCCCCCTCGTAGACATCTATGCACTTGGTGCAACCTTACATCACTTACTAACCAAAAAAGACCCTCGCGTTGAGGCTCCCTTCACATTTTCTGATAGACCTATACGAAAATTCAATCCAAATGTCTCAGAAGAATTTGAAGCATTAGTCAACAAAGCACTGCAGTACGATCCAGAAGCCCGATTTCAATCTGCTACTGAGATGAAGGACGCCCTTATGGGTGTTGCAAAGAAAACAGGTATTTTATCTGATGTATCTTCACCATTTGTAAGTTATATCAATAATCAAAACGTAAAGCCAGCTTGGGTTTTCGCATGCGAAGATGAAATTCGCGGAACACCATCTGTTTCTGATGGAGTGCTATATGTTGGTTCTTATGATAACAATTTATATGCATTAAATGCAGAAACAGGTGATTTTGTTTGGAAATATCCTACAGATGGCGGTATTGTTTGCAAACCAGCAATTTTCCAGAATAATGTATTCTTCGGTTCTGAAGATGGGCAATTACATGTCGTATCATCCCACTCCGGAAGAATAGTCTGGACTTATTACACTGACATGCCAATTCGCTCAAGCCCAATAATAGAAGAACAGCATGTTTTTATAGGCTCGGATGACGGTAATCTACATGTAGTAAATGCCAACAATGGACGTAGAGTATTGCTAATTGATACAGGTTCACCAATTCGCTCTACACCCACTATTTTCAATGAATATGTTTACTTTAGCAATCAAGGGGGCGATTTCTGGTGTACGGACTTTAGAGGAAACGTAAAATGGCGGACAAAGGCAAAAAGAGCTATTACAGGTTCCGCATATATTAGTGAAGATATTGTTTATTACAATTCAATGGATTCCACTCTTTACGCCGCAGATGCGCTCTCTGGATGGGTTATCTGGCGCTATCGTCTGGGTAAGGGGTCAATATCAACCCCCACAGGGATTGAACACTTCGTCTTTACTGGAAGCATAGACCATAATATTTACGCGTTAGACAAGCGAACAGGGAAAGAAGTCTGGCGTTATACTACCGAACACCAAGTCACCGGGTCCCCTATTATTTACAAAGACTCACTTTTCTGTGGAAGTGTTGATGGGAATTTGTATTGTCTAGAATACAAAACAGGGAGATTGCTTTGGCAGTATAAGACTGAAGGTCCAATTACAAGTACACCCACAATTAATAATAATATGCTTTATTTAACTTCTTTGGATAATAAAGTCTATGCCATTCCAGTATAGGAAGAATAATACATCGGGAGAATTCATCAGTGTTTAACTATATTAAGAAAATAATACAAAATATATATTCCGAAGGTAAAACAACATTTGGCACAGTTGAATCACCGCCTCATCATGCCAACATGGACACTAAGCCTCTTTCACCTGAAGACCTTAAACAAGTCCTGTTGCTTAAACCCAAAGAAAAAGAACCCAAGCAATTAATAGTATCAGCCAGACAATCCGTTGGGATGGAGCGAGATCATAATGAGGACTCAATATTTAGTCTTACAGTTAACCTAGGAAACAATACGGGTTCAACGCTATTTGGATTTTATATCGTAGCAGATGGAATGGGGGGACATTTACATGGAGAAATTGCAAGTGCAACTGCAGTGCGTTCAATGTCCAATCATGTAATTAAAGAATTATATAATCCTTTATTCGGAGAAAAGCCATCTATTCCTAATGAATCAATAGCAGAGATCCTTAAAAAGGGAGTAATTAGCGCACATGAATCTATTCTCGAAAAAACAAGCGGTGGAGGCACCACTTTAACTTCCATCTTTATTCTTAAAAGTCAAATGGTAATCACACACGTGGGAGATAGCCGTGTTTACAAAGTTGATAATAACGGTACGATGGAAATACTAACCCGTGATCACTCACTTGTAAATAGGCTAGTAGAACTTGGTCAAATTACTACGAAAGAAGCAGCGGTTCATCCCCAAAGAAATGTTTTATACCGGGCTCTTGGGCAAGGCGAACCTTTTGAACCGGATATAATTACTAGTCCACTTCCAGAAACCGGCTATTTACTCATCTGCTCAGATGGTTTATGGGGAGTTGTTCCAAAGGACAAAATTGGAAAAACTATCAGTGATATGAATAATCCTTTCAACGCAAGCAAAAAGTTAGTCGAGTTAGCGAATGCTGCTGGAGGTCCTGATAATATTTCTGTGATTCTAATTAAATTATCTAATTGACAAAACAATAAAGACTATGCCTTCAAAAATAGATTTATACAATCAATTAGGAATATCAAAAAACGCAACTCCAGAGGAAATAAAACAAGCGTTTTTCCAATCTGCGCGTCGTCTGCATCCTGATGTAAACATCCAATCCAATGCCAATGAACAATTTCTATTGATAAAAGAGGCTTATGAAATATTGTCTAATCCTCAAAAAAGAGCAAAATATGACAATAATTATATTCGCGAAATTACCAAATCACCCGTCAATATAGAAATTCTATATAGCCGCAATGAAATCCTACGGCTTACCGAGAAACAGCTAATTTATACTCTTCTTGATATCCATTTTTACTCAGATAACGATCAAGAAACCGCTACGAGAATACCAATTAATGCTGCAATTGTACTAGATGTCTCTACATCAATGCGCGGATCTCGACTTCAAGCGATTAAAAGCACAACTGCCGAGATTATTCACAAACTAACTTCTAATGACATATTGTCAATTGTCAGTTTTAGTGACCGGAGCAAAGTAATCATTCCAGCGTCTCATCCTGATGCGGCACATAGTCTTGAACCCAATATTCGTCGATTACAAACTCATGGTGGAACAGAGATTTTTCAAGGTCTGCTAGCAGGTTTTTCTGAAATACGAAAAAATCTATCTGCACGCTACCATAATCATATAATTCTTATCACAGATGGTAGAACTTATGGCGATGAAATTGCTTGTTTAGATTTAGCAGACCAATGTGCTTCTCTTGGTGTCGCTATTAGTTGTTTAGGAATTGGTAGCGAATGGAATGATGAATTTTTAGATGAACTTGCAAAACGCACTGGAGGAACAAGCAAGTATGTTGCAACATCACGGGGAATTAATGATATTCTCCCTAATATATTTACAGAACTCGAACGGGTAGTAGCTGCTCGAATTGAATTTGATTTTAACCTGGGCACAGGGGTAGATTTGCTCTATGCTTTTCGAATTCATCCGGAATTAGGAGTACTTCCATTAACATCACCCATCCAATTTGGCGGTTGCCCCAAAGATTCTTTCCAACGAATATTATTTGAATTTCAAGTTTCACCGTTAAATCAAGATATAAAGCACTTTTTGCTACTTTCTGGAGAACTAAAGATTAATATTCCTCAAGTATCCGAATCAAATTATCAGATTCCATTATCATTTATCCAAAAAGTGAGTAATTCTCCAGAACAGCCCATCCCTCCCCCACAACTCATTGTTGAATCAATGTCAAAATTAACTCTTTACCGAATGCATGAACGTGCTAATAAGTTTTTTGTGGAAGGAAAAATTGATGAAGCAAAAGAGCAACTTCAAAATCTAGCGACTCATCTCCTCTCAAAAGGAGAAAACAAACTTTCAAAAACTGTCCTCCTGGAAGTTGAACATCTTGAAAAGCAAAAACGCTACAGCGATTCAGGTAACAAAGAAATAAAATATGGTACTCGGGCATTATTATTGCCCAATAAGAATAATGCCGAGAGGTGAATATGATCAAGTGCCCAAATTGTAATCATGAAGAGCCATATGGCACCCTATTTTGTAGTAAATGTGGTGCCCGATTAGTTCCTAACGATACTGAAAATACCGAAAACAATCAAAGTGGTTCTCAAATACCAAACTTTGAGGATACTAATATTTTAGACCGCCCTGTACCTCCTATAGATTTACTAGATTACCCTGCATTACTTTTCATTGTTTCATCTAATGTATATATTCCTATAGAAGAAGATAACGATTTTACATTAGGACGAGTCTCAAAAGACCAACCACTTGTGCCTGATATTGATTTAACCCCTTATAACGCCTATGAAGAAGGAGTGTCGCGTCTCCATGCTTCTATTAAGTTCTCCAATGGAAATTGTATAATTACTGATCTCGGGTCTGTCAATGGCACCAAAATCAATGGGAAACGGATTATATCAAACCAGGCAATGAATTTATCCGATGGCGATATGATTTCTCTCGGTCAATTTAAAATGCTAGTAATCATAAACAATTGAGAATTGGAGGCATTATGGCAATCCAGGCAATATTACACATAAAAAGCGAGGAACCAATAATGGGAGAACTTGATGATCTTCCTTCTCTGGGTGATACTTTGATTAAGGTAAATAATCCTAGGCAAAAAGATGGAAAAGATCTTTATTATATTGAAATGGACGTGGTTACAGTTTATTGGCCAATTGAGAGATTAAATTTCATTGAAATACTACCAACCGAGGATGAAGAAATCATCGGTTTTGTCAGGGAGTAAATAATGAAATATCAAACGAAAAAACGTCACTTGATACTTGTTGTCGATGACGAAAAAAGAATGGTCCGTTTTATCCGTTTAAACCTTGAACACGATGGCTTCCAAGTATTAAGCGCCTATTCAGGTATGCAAGCACTTGACCGTGTTCGAACAGCATTGCCTGATTTGGTCTTATTAGATATTATGCTTCCAGATTTAGATGGCTTTGAAGTATTACGCCGAATCCGAGAAGTAAGTTCTGTGCCAGTAATCATGCTCACAGCAAAAAGCGAGGAGGATGATCGTGTACGCGGGCTTGAAATGGGGGCAGACGACTATATTACAAAACCATTCAGCCCTCGAGAATTAGTCAGTAGGGTTAGAGCCGTCCTCCGTCGTATTGAAACATTAACAGATAGTACTTCTGATGTCATTGAAGTTGACGACCGCTTAAAATTAGATTTTGGGCGTAGAGAAATTTGGGTTGATGGCAAACTTACCAAACTAAGACCAACTGAATACCGTCTACTCTATCATCTTGTTCAAAATGCTGGATGGGTTTTAACGCATGAACAACTGCTTACTAAAGTGTGGGGGTATGAATACCGAGATGAACCTCATTATGTTCGCTTATATATCAACTATTTAAGGAAAAAAATCGAAAAAGATCCAGCAAATCCAAAATATATTCTCACAGAACGTGGAGTGGGATATCGATTTGTAGATTTTCATAGATAAGTTTCTATACTCTCAGAAATTTTGACAAATTGCTAATATACAGTTTATGTTTTTTTAACATAAACTGTATATTCTATATATCGTAAGAAACAATTTGGCTACTTCATAAGTTTTAAATTGAAGGTGCAAAAGATAAGTATGAAGGAGGTAGAAATGGCAAATTTAACTCGATTTGAACCTTTACATGAAATAATCTCTCTACGAGAAGCGATGGATCGATTATTTAACGATGCTTTTACTAGACCGCTGTCCCTTGTACCGGATTCGCGGCAGCCACTAGTGGATATCTACCAAACAAAAGATGAAATAGTCGTAAAAGCCACGGTGCCCGGTGTTAAACCTGAAGACATTGACGTATCCATAACTAATGACCTTCTTACTATTAAAGGTGAATTTAAGGAAGAGAAGAAAATAGAAGAGGCAACCTATACTTTACAGGAACATCAATACGGTAAATTTGAGCGAGCGCTACCACTCCCGGTACCTGTGAAAACAGCCGATGCAAAAGCAACTTACAAAGATGGCGTCCTCACTTTGTATTTACCAAAAGTAGAAGAGGTTCGTCCAAAAACAATAAAGGTCAACGTAAAATAATTTCTGTAAATCAAAGTAAACCTGGGGAGATATATCTCTCTCCAGGTATTGATTCATCTAAAAGTGTGAAATTATGCCAACTTATGAATTTATTTGCAAAGAATGTGGATTAAGGTTCACGAAAAGTTATCACTTTGGAGAAAATTTGGATAAAGCCATTTGCCCTAATGGGCACATGAACGCGCAGCGAATATATTCTCCTCCCTCAATTATTTTTAAAGGGAATGGTTGGTATATAACAGATAGTAAATCTCATAAAAAAAACACAAATTCCTAAAGATACTCAACATAACAAAAACAAAGTGGTCTTGTCAGTCCGTAAAGACTAGACTATACTCACCGTATAAGGAGAGTATAGATGGCTAAAAAGCGCATCCTTTTAGTTGACGATCACGAAATTGTCCGTTTGGGGTTAAAAGCACTGCTCGATCGCCATCCTCAATTTGAAGTCGTTGCAGAAGCAGCCACTGCACATGAAGCCATTGACCGTGTAGAACAATACTTTCCAGATGTAGTTGTCATGGACATACGTCTCCCAGGCGGTTCTGGAATAGAGGCATGCGAGGAAATTACCAAAAAATATCCGAATACTAAAGTAATCATGCTCACATCTTATGCCGAGGATGAAATGTTATTCTCGTCGATCCGTGCTGGAGCAGCAGGTTATGTTCTCAAACAAATAGGGGGGGAAGACTTAATTCGGGCAATTGAAGCAATTGGACGCGGAGAAGCGCTGCTAGATCCAGCAGTTACCCAACGTATCTTCCAAGAAGTCCGAAAGGCTGCTAAAGAAGAGGAAGCATCTGCTTTCGCCGCTCTTACACAACAAGAACGCCATGTGTTATTACTTGTTTCAGAAGGAAAAACAAATCGCGAAATTGCAAAGGCGCTGTTCCTAGGAGAGGGTACAGTCCGAAACTATGTAAGCAGTATTCTTTCTAAACTTGAGGTTAGCAATAGAGCTGAGGCTGCTGCATACGCTGTCGAACATAACCTCCGCAATCATCTACAATAAAATATTCTTCCCATTTCCCTATAAACGTTTATTCCCCCCTTTAGTCTATTTTCTTATCAGCACACCTTCACAAAGATCTCGAAGGTATTCCCAGTTATAAATTCCAAAGTCGTGGCCGTCTTCCCAACCAATCGTAATACCATAAGTACCTGTTTGTACAATTGATTTCATCCTAGTTTTCGGAGAATCCTCTTCCGGAAGATCAAAGACAACTGGGTCAGGACCATGCCCCATATTCTCGTGACCGCCTCTACATTCGGCACAAGGACATGCGTTTCTTAGTAGCGAAAATGTTAATTCACATGTCATATTATCGTTCCACACGATAATTAATTTTCTCTGTTCTCGAATTGCTGTGATTTGTTTTGGTGTTATTTCCATCGTGTTCTCCACATTGTTTTTTATGGTTGTTGGACTACTTCTAAATAATCTTGCACTGCCCATCCAGAACGATAAGCATCCGTTGGCGCTGATAACTCCCACCACAAATAACCATCACTCTCTTCTGGGCCATCCTTTACAACAAATATCTCTGATTCAAGTCCCAAAAATGATATTTCTCCATCAAGCCCTGATGATGAGCGAATTCTCAACCCCTTTCCTCCCGTACCAACTACTTGGACATATGCTCCAATAGATATCTCTTTGCCTTTGGTGCCTCCTCCCTCTTGATTATCATTAGGAGTTATGGATGGGACAATTGCTGGAACAGGGGTGACAGTTGGGATAAATGGAATAGTTGTTATACAAGCAGTAATATTATATGTCTCAACCATAGTAGGCTTTGTAATAGCAAGCAAGACCCATGACATAGCAACCAACAAGACTCCTGCGAAGATCGACCCGAATATTAAACCTGGATTGAGTATTAAAGAAAAAATCTTTCTCATATTTTTGTTTTACTTTTCCTTAAATAATATTCCTGGTGCTTCTGATGGTATAAGTACGCGCAGCGCTTCTGGTTTTACAAATATCTCAACCTTATGTTCTACATTCATAGGTTCGCCATCATGTTGCAAATATAATTGGGAATCTGCTTCTAGGCACAACTCTCTAAACGAAACCTTCCTCACATCCTGAGAATTTACATGCTTTCCGGATAATAGGTTCCAAACATGTTTTATCGTTTCCTGTATCGTATCTCCAGCGAATAGCCATAAGTCCATCTCTCCGTCATTGAGACATGCACCAGGGGAAATCTTAGCAATCCCACCAGCGTATAAATGAATATTACTTGTGATTGCAACAACGTATCGCCCGCTAATTTGCTCGCCGTCCGCAACGATTTTTAAGTTCATGCCGCGCCAAAAACTTGCACTTCGAACTGCTTGAGCAGCATACTGCGCTATTGCAAAATGCTTTTCCAATCGACTTCGAGGTTCAATATGATGTACGATTAACGCATCTAAACCAATCCCAGCCCAAAGCAAAAAAGGAAAACCGTTACAAATGCCAACATCAACATTCTTTACCACGCCCCTTGAGAGAATACGAGCCGTTTCTTCTAAAGCAGTTAAATTTGTCCATGATAACCCAGGAAGTCCCAATTCTTGTGCCCATACATTAGCTGTGCCTGCAGGTAATACAGCTAATGCAGTATTACTTCCTGCAAGACCCGCAACAGCATAACCAATAGAACCATCTCCACCAGCAATAAACAGTGTATCGACTTTCATTTGAACTGCTTGCTTAGCCAAATTGGTTATATTCGGTCCACCACTCGTTTTAATTAGTTCGATTTTCCATCCATTTTCTTTCAGGACGGAGGCGGCTCTTTCAGTAAGCATCTTTGACGGAAATCTACCTGCAGCAGGATTGTATAGTATTTGAGCATTTTTCATAATTTAATAATTTTAATCCAGTTTTGTAAAAATAGTGGCTTTTTCTTTTAATTAAAACCCCTTATTTGATTCGTCGTTGTGAAAATATTTTTCATTGGTTAGCATGTTTACACTAAAATGGTAAAATTGCTCATAGATATATGGAGAACACTTCATGATTGATAACAGCATTCTTAACGATCGATATCAATTAATTGAACCTCGAGGTAAGGGTGGTATGGCAATCGTTTATCGAGGTAAAGATCTAATGCTGGAAAGGACAGTAGCGGTAAAGATTCTTAGACAAAGCTTCTCACAAAGCCCAGCCTTCCGAGAAAGATTCCGTCAAGAAGCTAAGGCTGCTGCTAATCTATCGCATCCTAATATCGTAACGGTCTACGATTTTGGATGGGATAAGGATTATTTCTTTATTGTTATGGAATATATTCCTGGTATCGATCTGAAGAAATGGGTTCATTATCATGGAAGATTATCGCAAAAGGAAAGTCTATCATTAATAATTCAGGCGTGTGCAGGAATTGGCTATGCGCATCGAGCAGGTCTCGTCCACTGTGATATCAAACCTCAAAATATGCTTGTCACACCTGATAAACGGTTAATGGTAACGGATTTTGGTATTGCACGAGCACTTGCATCTATTCACCCAGGAGAAAAATTAGATATTGTTTGGGGCTCTCCTCAATATATTTCTCCCGAACAAGCCGCCGGTTTAGCCCCTTCACCAGCATCTGATGTTTATAGTTTAGGCGTTGTTCTCTACGAATTATTAACTGCGAAATTGCCATTCACTTCACAAAACCCAACTGAATTGGTACATTTACATCGTGAAGTTATCCCCACTTCCCCGAAGTCAATCAATCCCCAAATATCAAACGAATTAGACACTATAATCATGAAGGTTCTTGCAAAAGAGCCATCAGCGCGATACCGTACAGCCGATCAATTAGGTCGAGTTCTTATCACAATTACAAAAGACAATACTCTTGTTCCATCATCTCCCCCTAAAAATCCTTTTACTACCCGAAGAATAATTCCCTCTGCATCGCCGATACAATCAGATGATTTTGCGGAAAAATCTACGTCAGCCATTAATATTGATTGGATCACTATCTTATTAGGATTTATCTCATTACTTGCTCTTGGGGGACTTATTCCATTTTGGTTATGGGTCTATTTGCGCATAAACCCGCCTTTTTCATAAACGATCTGCTTTCGCTAAAAATCTAATTTCGTAACCTTGTCATTCTATAAACCATCAATTATGATACAGCCGCTTGATGGAATTGATAATCATTGTAAAGTACCAGCACATTAAAAAAACAGATTGTAGCATTTATAATTTTAATCTGCTACAACCAATCTTTACAATATATTTATATTGTTATTTTATTTTTTAGACAGTTTTCGAAAGTGTACGAATACAACGAGTACAAAGTACTTTTTGGACTTTTCGCCCATTTTCATATATAGTAACTTTCTGAAGATTTGGTTTAAAAGTCCTCAACGTTGCCTTTTTTGACCAAGGTCTATTCTTCCCGAATTTAGTTTCTTTACCACACATTTCACATTTAGCCATCTTTCTTTTCCTTTCCAACAATCGTGCAAATTAATCTAAAATTTGTAAATAGCCATATAATATAAAAACAAATATAATAACAACAATGTTCACTTAGAGCAAGCCGAGCAATATTACCACAATTCGTATCCTCAAACAAGATAAGTTGTTATAGATTCAAGAGGCAAACATGACAAATGATCAAACAGCACTGGGTAAAATCAATATATCTCCAAAAGCAATTGCTTCAATCACTTCCCATGCAGCTGAGCAGTCCTATGGCGTAGTGGGATTAGCATCTAAGAATATAGTTGATGGTATAGCAAATTTATTAACTAAAGATCCGACGCGAGGCGTTGATGTTCATTATGATGGTGAACATATTAACATTGATATTTACATCATCATCGAGTATGGCACTCGAATAAAGTCCGTGGCTACAAGTGTAGCCAATACAGTGCGATTCAATGTTGAAAAAGCGATTGGGTTGCCTGTCAATGAAGTCAATGTTCATGTCCAAGGGCTCCGGATAAGTGATATCGACTAAACAGTTAATATAATGGATAGAATTATTATTACGGTCTTTCATCGAAAAGAATTCGCAAGAGGAGCACTTATTCATGAGTTCTGAATCACAAAATAAGGGGCAGGTTGAACTATTTAAACACAGCAGTGATCACCCTATTGATGGAATGGCATTAAAAAAACTGGCATCTGCTGGTTTAAAATGGTTGAAAACAAATCAAGAAGTTGTTAACTCCCTAAACGTGTTCCCTGTTCCAGATGGTGATACAGGTACAAATATGGTGCTCACTATGCAATCCGCTTTCGACGAGATTGCTGATTCGCCAGAAGAAAATATCGGAAAAATGGCACAGAAACTATCACATGGGGCATTGATGGGGGCAAGAGGAAACTCCGGTGTGATTCTCTCACAGATCTTGCGTGGTTTTGCGCGAGCATTAGACGATAATGAAACCTTAGATATCCCCACCCTAGTCAAAGGCTTAATTGAAGCAAAGGAAACAGCATATAAAGGGGTTGTCCGCCCTGTTGAAGGTACAATCTTAACAGTTGCAAAGGATATAGCCATCGCTGCAGAATTTGCTCAATTCAATACAGATGATCCTATATTATTTTTACAGAAAATCGTTGAAGCAGCAGACCAATCCGTTCAAAAAACTCCCGATCTACTCCCTGTACTCAAAGAGGCAGGCGTTGTTGATTCAGGAGGTAAGGGTCTCTTCTATCTTTTTGAAGGGATGCTTAAATATATTAAGGGTGAGCCGTTGGATACTTCATCCACAATTATCCAACCTATTAGCGCATTGAATCTAGAAAACACGTTGGAATCGATTGAGCCTGGGCAAGATTTCGAAGTTGTTGTTGATTTTTCGCCTAACAAAAAATTGAATTTAGAGAAATTTTACAGTGACTTAGAACAAATGGGAACATCCATACAGGTTGGCGAAGGCGATGGGATGTACCGTATGCATATTCATGTACCAACTGAGAAACGTTATGAGCCAATAGATTATACAATGACCCTAGGCACAATCAAACAAGTTCACCTTGAAAACTTAGTTGACCAAATAAGCGAACTCCAAAAATCACGTAATCAAGAAAAGATAGTTTTTACACCTGTCGAACCAGGACAAATAGCAGTTATTGCTGTTTCACCGGGGAAAGGACTTACAAGAGTATTCGCAAGTCTCGGAGTTACTGCAATTGTTGCCGGGGGGCAAACAATGAATCCAAGCACAAAGGAAATCATTGCTGCGTTTGACAACTTGCCCGCTAACAAAATTATCATCTTGCCTAATAATAAAAATATCATTATGGCTGCAGAGGCAGCCAAGGATGTTACCGTAAAAACCGTTGCGGTAATTCCTAGCAAAACTGTACCAGAGGGCTTGTCAGCAATGTTAAGGTACGTACCAGATGGCGACTTTACAACAATTGTAAAAGACATGAACGATGCGCTTGATGACGTAGAAACTGGCGAAATCACAACTGCTACGCGTGATGTCGAGATAGATGGTGTCCAAGTTAAAAGAGGCGAAATTATTGCATTGCTCAATGGCAAATTATTGCTTTCTGCCAAAAGTCTCGAAGATGGCTGTCTTAAATTTCTCGAAAAGGCTAAGGTTGAAGAATTTGAATTAATTACTTTGTTCTATGGGGAAAACATAAAGAAATCAGAAGCAAATAGAATTGTGGACCTAATTAGAAACAAATATCCTAATTTAGATATTGAAGTTCAAGAAGGTGGACAACCCCATTACCAATTTATAATTTCTCTGGAATAATGGAAAACTCTTAATTAATGAAAACAGCAATAGTCACCGATAGTACATCTGACATTCCTGAAAATATTGCGGAAAAATATAACATTTCAATAATTCCAGCAATCCTAGTTGTTAATGGTAAAAGTTATAAAGACGGAGAAGGCATAACTCGCAAACAATTTTATGAGGAATTACCTCATCTAACAATTCCTCCAACAACAGCAACACCGCCATTAAACGCATTTCAAGATGTATATGAAACCCTACTGTCTTCTGGATATACAAATATCATTTCCGTACATGTTGCAAAATCATTGAGCGGGATTTATAACACCGCTTTGTTAGCAGCAAGAACATTCAACAATAAAATTCATGTAATTGACAGCGAGCAGATTTCATTGGGTTTAGGGTTTCAAGCAATAATTGCTGCAGAACAAGCAATTCAAGGTATCCAAGTTAATCCTATTCTCGATAAGATATCCACAATACAAAGCAAAATCAGAGTATTTGCAATGTTAGACACAGTAGATTACCTTCGTAGAAGTGGACGAGTCTCCTGGGCAAAAGCGAGAATTAGTTCCTTATTAAGGATCAAACCTTTTATCGAGTTGCGAAAAGGGTTTGTATATAATGTCGGACAAGTCCGCACACGCCGAAAAGGAATTATCCGCCTTAAATCAATGCTTGATAAACTCGGGGCAATTGAAAGACTTGCAGTTCTCCATTCCAACGCCGAATCTGACGCACTTGGTTTTGCTTCAGATTTGGTCAATACAGTTTCCTCACACCCAATAATCGTAAATGTTACAACGATCCTTGGTACACATGTTGGTCCAAATGGATTAGGCTTTGCCACAGTCTTGGCATAATCCAATAAATAATCAACCTCAAATCGCTCAATTAAACTGGTAAAATAATCTTATCTTTGCACTATCATTAAATTATTCGCGCTATTAGAATATTCAATATGAAACCATCCATCGAAAAACTTAAAAAATTCTTTAAACTAGAAGAAGAGAGGGGCTACGACGATAAGGCTGTTATGGGTGGGCTGGAGGGTATACTTGATTCTTGGATCGCAGATGCACGCGCTGACGGTATTGGTGAGGATTTAATAAAAGTTGTTTCTAGCAGATTAAGAGATTATCAACGGCTTAGCAAGGTTTCCCGTGAAGAAATCTTAAACGGTTTATGGAAGCGTATCTCACAAGAATTTGATTTAGATTCACTCCAAAAACTTCCGAAACATGCATCTGAACCCCGCAAACAGCGCACAAAAAAACAAGAAACTCAGATTTCGAAACCTGAAATTGTAAAGTCCATCCCCTCTTCTTCATCTCTACTAATTGTAGAAACCAAAGACGATCACCTTGCTGCACTTGATGCACCCGTCTCTGTTCTTCAGGGTATTGGTCCAAAATATGCAAAAGGTTTGAGCAAGATTGGTGTCCTTACACTTTCGGATCTTCTTTATCATTTTCCTAGACGCTATGATGATTATTCAAAACTAAAGACCATTAATCGATTACGTTATGGCGAACAAGTTACGCTTATCGGAACCGTCCAATCTTCACAAACCCGTAAATTACAAGGCGGAAAATTAAAACTCGTCGAAGCCATTATTTCTGATGGCAGCGGTGCTATACGCGCAACCTGGTTCAACCAACCATGGATCCAGCAATACCTTAGATCAGGGTCTCAAGTAGTCCTCGCAGGCAAGATTGATCAGTACTTAGGACGATTAACATTGAATAATCCGGAATTAGAACAATTAGACCAAGAAAATTTACATACCAATCGGATTGTTCCAGTTTATCCCTTGACGTCATCTATTAGACAGAAAAAACTTCGGTCAATCATCAACCAAGTAGTTTCTTATTGGGCGCCGAGGATTAAAGACTATCTTCCTGAAAACATAAAAACCGGGGAAAATCTAATGGATTTGCAATCAGCGTTGTTACAAATCCATTTTCCTGATTCAATGGATTCCCTTGAGGCTGCTCGTACAAGATTAGCATTTGACGAAATCTTTATGCTCCAATTAGGAGTCCTGGAACAAAAATGGGCATGGCAAAATCAAATCGCTCGAATATACCAAGCAGAGGATTATTGGATCAACGAAAGATTAAACAATTTGCCTTTCTCATTAACAAAGGCGCAAAAATCTGCTCTAGGGGACATTTTAAAAGATCTCTCTTCTGGACATCCGATGAATCGACTTCTTCAAGGTGATGTTGGCTCCGGAAAGACAATCGTGGCTGCTCTCGCCATCGCTGTCGTCACATCCCAAAAAGGACAAGCCGCATTGATGGCTCCGACAAGTATTCTAGCAGAGCAACATTATAAAACGATCACCCGTACTTTATCTCAATCTGACGCGGTTTTAATGCCTAGCCAGATACGGCTCCTTGTCGGTGCTACACCCGCAGCAGAAAAAGAAGAAATCATTAATAACCTAGCAAACGGATCTATTAAAGTTATTATCGGAACGCACGCACTTATTGAAGAACCAATTCATTTTCAGAATTTACAATTAGCGGTTATTGATGAACAGCATCGTTTTGGCGTTGAGCAGAGAGCAGCACTTCGGGAAAAGGGTAAAAACCCACATATTCTCGTAATGACCGCTACGCCAATACCTCGTTCGCTCTCTTTAACAATTTATGGCGACCTAGATATTTCTATTATCGATGAGATGCCTCCTGGTCGTCAGGAGATCGTTACACGACTTCTTTCCCCCATCCAACACGAGATCGCCTATAGACTTATTCAAAGAGAAGTTGGCAAAGGTCGCCAAGTATATATGGTTTATCCACTAATAGACGAAAGTAGTCTATCAGAATTTAAAGCCGCAGTAAAAGAACACAAACGACTACAAGATGAGATTTTTCCAAACTACAGAATCGGTTTGTTACATGGTAGACTTAAACCATCCGAAAAAGAAGTCATCATGGCAAGATTCCGAGACGGAGATTACGATATTCTTGTAACTACTTCGGTTATCGAGGTCGGCGTGGACGTTCCTAATGCCACAGTAATGATCATTGAAGGGGCGAATAGATTCGGGCTTGCTCAATTACACCAATTCCGCGGTCGCGTTGGTCGAGGGGAAGATAAATCTTATTGTATTCTTATCCCTCAAAACGAAGATGCCATTGAAAACAAACGCCTTAAAGCCATTGTGGAAACAAATGACGGATTTGTCTTGGCTGAAAAAGACCTTGAGCAAAGAGGACCCGGCGAGTTCTTAGGCACTCGCCAATCAGGATATACTAATTTACGCTTAGCAAGCATTACGGATACAAAACTCATTCAAAAAGCAAGACATCAAGCGCTCAAGTTATTTGAGTCTGACCCTAAATTTCAATCACCTGAACATCAACTTCTCAGAAAGGCAATGAGAAAGTTTTGGGGCGAAAATCATGACTATGGTGAAATCAGTTAAATTATCGAGCAAAGGACATTTATGATACGAGCAGTTTTTCCCGGTACTTTTGACCCAATCCACTACGGACATATCAATATCGCTATTAGAGCATCACGACTTTTTAGAGAAGTCGTTGTGGCGGTTTATGACAGACCTTTGAAAAACATATTATTTTCACCTGAGATGCGAATTCTTTTAGCGACAAAATCATTCGAGGGCTATCCAAACATCCAAGTTGTCGGATATAGTGGACTTACTGTGGAGTTCTGTCGTAAAATCAATGCACAGGTAATTGTGCGTGGATTACGTGTATTTTCTGATTTCGAGTACGAATTCCGCATGGCACTTGCTAATCATCGACTTGCACCAGAAATTGAAGTCGTCTCGCTAATTACAAACGAAGAACACACTTTTTTGTCTGGCACGACTGTTAGAGAAATCGCATCTCTTGGCGGAGATATTAGCAGTCTCGTTCCCCCTTATGTCGAAGTAGCCTTAAAAAATAAATTTCAGGAGCTTGGAGATAGTCAAGACATTGTCCCAACTTCTTCTTTAAGAGATTGATTATAATGTTAGCTAAGAATAATACTCTAATAAATTTTTTCGCTCCTTATATAAGTATCATTTTTCTATATTCTTTGGCTTAATTATTGCAATGGTAAAATATAACAATAATTATATTGCCCTAAAATTTGATAACAAGCATCAATGTCGGGAAGGGTGTTTATGGACATATTACATTTAGTAGACAGAATGGAAGAGCTCTTCAACCATGGTCGTCCAATACCATTCACACGAAGTGTCATCGTAGATGAAGATCGCATGCTAGATCTCATCGACCAAATGCGTGTTGCTATCCCTGAAGAAGTAAAAAAGGCTCAACAAATTCTTGTCCAAAAAGATCGCATACTTGCACAAGCACAAGAAGAGGCTAATAGAACTGTACAAATCGCAAGAGAAAAGAGCGAGCAACTCGTGGAACGAGATAGCATTGTTCAAGCAGCAAAAGTACGCGCAGAACAAATCGAAGCGCAAATTTTGGAGGACATCGATCAAACCCGCAAAGATGCTGATCAATATGTAATCGAAACACTAACGCAACTCGAAAAAGAATTAGAACGCATCTTAATCCAAGCAAGAAATGGCATTAAAGCGCTTGAACAACAAAATGACCTCAATTCTGAGCCTGATCCAACCGAAGATATCAATACCGAATTCGATGAAATTGAACATATATAATGGGAAATCATCCGGCATTATTAAAAAGCACCTCTCCGATTAATTTTCCATGAGGTGCTTTTGTCTAAGAATATCTAGTTACTTGGATTAAAATGCTCTCCTTTATATCTATTTTTTTGACTTCCACACAAACCCCAAGGAAACGTAAATTTTTGAGCCAAACTTATTGATTACATTAAAACTGATAGTTGCATGAAACAATAATCTAATTAAATTATTAATAGGCAGGAAAGGTGGTCATAAATGGATTTCAAACTTTCTGAAGAACAACAGATGTGGCGCGATACAGTACATCGTTTTGTCGAAAAAGAAGTAAAACCCCGTGCGGCGGAATTATCAGAGGCTCAAGAATTAAATTGGTCTGCTATTCGAAAGATGGGCCAACTTGGTCTGCTTGGTTTAAATATTCCCGAGGAATATGGGGGAAATGGCTTGGATGCTATCAGTGCTGCAATTGCTATTGAAGAACTCGGCTGGGGAGATGGCGGTACTGCTCTCGTAATAGCCGCCCATACAGGTTTAGGTTGCTGGCCAATCGTTAAATTTGGCACCGAAAAACAAAAACAAAAATATCTTTCCGTAGCAACTAGCGGGAAAAGCAAATTATCTTCCCTCGCCCTAACCGAACCCGGCGCTGGATCTGATCTAAAAGGCATAAAAACACGTGCTGAGTTAAAAGGAAACGAGTGGGTTATCAATGGATCAAAAATGTGGATCACAAATGCTGGTGATGCTGACTACATTATCACACTAGTGAGAACACCCCCGTTCACTGGCTCCCATTCAATGAGCATGATCATTGTTCCTACCCAGAGTAAAGGATTAATCATAGCGCCCCCTGAAAATAAGATGGGTCTAGGTACATGTCACAGCTATGCGATTAACTTTGATAATGTTCATGTTCCTAAAGAAAATCTACTTGGTGAAGAAGGGATGGGACTACGTCAAACTTTACAAACACTAGACGGAGGACGGATTAGCATAGGTGCAATCTCGGTGGGAATTGCCCAGTCAGCAATGGAAGAAGCCATTCGTTATGCAAAACAAAGGCAGGCATTCGGTCATACAATTACACAATTCCAAGCAATTCAATGGATGATTGCGGATGCTGGTACAGAAATCTATGCATCAAGATTGATGATCTATCATGCTGCTTGGCTTAAAAACAAAGGAAAACCATACACAAAAGAGGGAGCAATGGCAAAACTATTTGCTACTGAGATGGCGGAACGAGTAACTCGTAATGCAATCCAGATACATGGCGGTTATGGTTACAGCAAAGAGTTCCCTGTTGAACGTATGTATCGAGATGCGCGCTTAATGACAATCGGAGAAGGGACAAGTGAGGTTCAGCGGTTAGTTATCGCAAGGAAATTGTTAAAGGAGTTTGATTAAACCAAAAAGGCGAAAGCCACATATAAAAGTGGCTTTCGCTTCATTTCTGCATGGTAATTAAAATTTCTATTCTTTTTTAGTGATATACGATTTATAGATGTAGTACCACGCAATACAGAGTACTGCAGCAATAAGCATCGCTGCCCAAAAACGCCATTGACCAAGAATAAGCAATCCTGTTCCTAATACGCCCCCAACATAAACGGCTGCAGCAGCAAAAATGATAACAAATGTCCCAAAAAGCCAAAATTTCATGAGTTTTAACATTTTATCAGGGTCTTTCATTTATCATATACCTCACTTTCATCTTGTTTTTCTCGTATAGCCTAATTATTTTATCATAATCCCCACTTCCCAATGCAATAATGGGACATGCTTCTTGTTTACAATTTTGCAAGTATTTGCAATTCCTTAAGGGTATTCTGCTGCAATTGCTTTGATTGTCAAGGCGCCCCACTCTCTTGGCGGCCAATACACAAAGATCGCTTTGCCAATTACATTCTCAAACGGCACCATACCCCAAGCCCTTGAATCAGAAGAATTTCCACGATTGTCGCCCATTACAAAAAGATTTCCTTCTGGCACTTTCCATTTTCCGCTCTTACCCCCCGTATTTCTAATATAAGGCTCTTTAATTCTTTCCCCATTTATAAATACATTCCCATCCTGGATTCGAATATCGTCTCCAGGTAATCCTATCACTCTCTTAATATATGGTTCAGGAGAATAAAACGGCGGATTGAAGACAATAATATCCCCTCGATCAACCCCTTTAAACTTATACACAACTCTGCTTACAACAACAAAATCATCGGGTTTTAATGTCTCGCGCATGCTTACAGATTCAACACGAATTCTTGCAGAGAGAAAATTTATTATAAAAAAAATTATGAGTGACAGAACTATTGTCTGACTGATATCTTTCAAAACCTGATGCGGAGACTCACCACCCTGCTCTTCTTCAATCTCATCTGGAAACATTTCTGAGCGATAGATATTCATATTAATTCTCAAGAATCAGAATTGATATCCGCAGCATGATGTTCCATTTCAGCATCAGGTTCATCTCTCAACAAGTGAACTGCATGGGGTATCACTGGAATAACAACATTTAAATTTTCTGCTGCCCCTCTTACACTGCCAGGGAGATTAATAATCAATGTCTTTTTTCTGATGCCAACGACTGCACGAGAAAGCATCGCATGGAGAGTAACTTTTAGGCTTTCCGCTCGCATTTTTTCTGCTAACCCAGGTGCCTCTCTATCAATAACAGCCTTTGTTGCTTCTGGTGTTATATCCCGCAAACCAAATCCTGTGCCGCCTGTCGTAATAATTACATCAAACGCTTCAGAATCGCTCCACTCCATTAATTTATCTTTGATGGCTAAGAATTCATCCGGGATAATATCGACTTTAATAATCTCCCATTTTTGTTCGCGGACGATTTTTGCCAAATTCGGACCAGTGATATCGTCTCTTTCACCTCGTGAAGAACGATCGGATATAGTTAATATCCCGATCCTTATAGAGATCATTCCTCCTCTCCAACAAGTTTTTTCCAAGGCCCGTGAATGCCGTCATCGGTTACCCCAAAGTAATATCTAAAACTCCCGTTCATCTTTTGAATCAGATCATACCTCTGAATATTCCCGCGTTTATGACGTGCTATAATCCCCAAATTTCCCTGCCAATGGATATCCGCCTTTTGTATTTCTTTTGGTAAGCTACGGTATCTCATGATTGCTTGGTGCCACAACTTTCTCGCAGATTTGCGAGTTACATTCTTAACAACATTTCCATTGCGCAAATCGCGGACAGTGTAATATTCAGTTCCACTTCTAACTTCCATCGAAACAATCTCAACACCTGTACGAGGAGCGTGTATCGATTCTTCTAAAGGCACTCCTATAGTGTCTTGAGAATCCTTTCTATTAATAACCTCAGGTATATGAGTGCGCTGGCTTGTTAAGCTCTCCTTTCCTCTAATCACCAAATCAACAATTTCATCTCTAACCGCAAGACCCGTTTCTGATTCAGTTCGAACATAGATTTTATTATCGTCCACCGCATAAGGTGGATCTGTTCCCCTTGGAACAATGACTCTTATAATTTTCTTTCCATTAATTGGATGAGAATCATAAGTACAGTTTAATGGTGGGCTAATTCTATTACTTA
This sequence comes from Anaerolineae bacterium, assembly GCA_011176615.1. Lineage (GTDB taxonomy): Bacteria > Chloroflexota > Anaerolineae > Anaerolineales > UBA11858 > G519. Next base: position 21,754 of record DUEG01000015.1, read on the forward strand.
CTTCTTTCTCTAGAAGTGCAATTGCTTTATCAGTATCTTCAACACCTATAATTGGTCGTTTCGGATTGCTATGGATACCAATATACAACGTGCCACCATTAGTGTTCGCAAATGCGCAGATATCCGCAATAACAGCATATAATTTTCCCCCGCGAATAGTCATCCCTTCGTGAAAATCCTGGATGATATTCGCGCCCTCGTCTTGTGCACCCCGTATAAAATCAAACACAGGACCAGCTTTTTGCTGGTGGGGGCGTGTTCTCATGAAATCATTACTTTCGAATAATTCTTTTAACTCCTCAAATGAAAGTGATCGCATGCGAACATCGGTGGCGCGACTACCAACACCCAGCACTTTTGCCCGCAAAGGATCTGGTTCTATACGATGTGCATCCGATCCTTGGATACAATGCATTCGTCGAGGATATTCTGGTTTAGATCCATTAAAAAACGTGGCTGTTGCTCGTTTCCCTTTACTCTCTAAATCAGTTACCTCAAGCGCATGTAAATTTGGGTCTTGGGTGTAAGCAATTTTAGTTTGTCCTCCAATCGGAAAGCCACGCATAGCAACACCGTGATTCGAGTTCGCGTGCGCGGCAATAACAATTCCTCCTGCCATATTGATTGTTCGATATACTGTCAATACATCAGCGCTTGCACCTATGGTTACTGATCCCGAATCCAGTTGATCTGCCGGAATATTCAAATTCAATAAGATATGTTCGATTTCTCTAATCGGCTTATCGGGAGAAAATATTCCCAAGATATGAAAACCGAATGTCGCGGTAAATTCGAAGCCTGGCAAAACCAAGATTTTTTTTAGGTACCGTCGATATTCATTCAATCTTATCTTTTCTTCAGGTAATAGCCGATTTAATTGCTCCAACAATTCCAGTTGCCTTATTTCTTCCTGCATTCCACGGTATCCAGCAACTGTATTATGGTCCGTAAAAGCCAGAATATCTATCCCCCTCTTCTCTGCAGCAGATAAAATATCTAAATAAGTAACATCTTTTTGCTGGTAATCACTAGATGCGGGTGTATGTATATGTAAGTCAATTGTATACCAGTTCATTTTCATTTTTTTTATAGTTTTTCTTTTCACCTATATTAATCCATTTACCTGTAATCCCTCTAAAAAACCATCGCAGGGATTATTCTCACATTAATCTTGTATCTAATTTCCCGATTAATTCATTAGGCATTTTTAGTTTTGCAATAAAATCATCTGCTCTAATATTTAAGCACTCATCCATTAAGTAAATACTTGACTGCAAAATTTCTTTCAAGTCATCATTTAATGTATTATGCCTGAATTTTTTCAAAATATACAAACCTTTGTATTCTTTTGTGTCCTTATGTCCTATGGAAACGCCAAAGAGAATAACATCGGATATTTCTTATCTTGCTTGATTTAGAATGATCTCCTTTCAATCGATCGAAATTACATGATTCTCTTCGTATTTAATAAATATAGAAAGAAGGTCTCATATAACCTGATTGTTATAAATCAAAAGGTTGTCTTCCATTTTTAACACATAATTCAATAATTAACGTCAACAAACTATAACACATATTTAATCTAATTTTTCATTCCTTTTAGTATGTTTTTTTATCGGTTTTGGGGGTTCTAATGCAGCGTCCAATACCTGATCAACAGTCTCGACAAAAATAAACTTAATCGACTCCTTTACTTCTTCAGGTAAATCCTCGAGATCCGCTTTGTTTCGTTTTGGCAAAATAATTGTATCCAAGCCGAATCTGTGAGCGGCTAATACTTTCTCTTTAATTCCTCCAACTGGTAATACTTGACCACGCAGGGTAATTTCTCCTGTCATTCCAACTTTCGATTTTACTGGTCTTCCTGAAAACAACGAAACCAATGCTGTTGCTATTGTTACACCAGCGGATGGACCATCTTTTGGCTGGGCACCAGCGGGAATGTGTAAATGTATATCCGAATGTTCGAAGAAATTTGTCTCAAGATTCAATTTATCTGCTCGTGAACGCACGAAGGATAAAGCAGCTTTAGCAGACTCTTGCATAACATCCCCTAATTGTCCCGTCATTTGGAATCCCTTGCTTCCTGGCATCCGCGTAGCCTCAATAAACAATACTTCACCACCAGTTGGTGTCCAAGCCAATCCAGTAGCAACACCAGGAATAGATGTTCGAATTGCAGCCTCCTCAGGACCATAATATTTTGGTCTTCCGAGAAATTCACTAACAATTTTAGGGGTTATTTCAACACTGACATGCTTGTCTTCTGCAATTCGTGTGGCTACCTTTCGGCAGACTGCACCAATTCCTCGTTCCAAGCCACGAACGCCTGCTTCTCTCGTATAAGACCTTATTATCTTTAAAAGACTCCCGTCAGTAAATGATATTTCTTCTTGTTTCAAACCATTTTCACGAATTTGACGAGGAATTAGGTACCCCCTTGCAATTTTCACTTTCTCCCCTTCAGTATAACCTGATAGTGTGATAATCTCCATTCGATCTCTCAGTGGTATCGGGATCGCGTCTAACCAATTTGCTGTGGTAATAAACATCACTTGAGAAAGATCGAATGCAACTTCTAGGTAGTGATCACGAAATTCCCCATTTTGCTCAGGATCTAAAACTTCCAACAAAGCAGAGGCGGGGTCACCTTGAAAACTCGTGCTTAGTTTATCGATTTCATCGAGCATAAACACGGGATTATTTGATTCCACTCTTCTTATCGCCTGCAAAATTCTTCCAGGCATTGCCCCAATATAGGTACGACGATGCCCGCGTATCTCGGCTTCATCACGCACACCCCCCAATGAAATTCGTGTAAACTTCCTTCCCATTGCACGAGCAATTGATCTTCCGAGCGATGTTTTTCCTACGCCAGGAGGACCAACAAAGCACAAAATGACACCTTCGCGTATATGCCTAATCTCATCATCGTATGGGGTAGTAATCTCTTCTTTTCGTTCAATTCTTAACTTACGGACAGCAAGAAATTCGAGAATACGCTCTTTAATATCTTCAAGCCCATAATGGTCATGGTCAAGAACTTCTCTAGCATGCTTGATATCAAGATCATCTTGAGTGCCTTTAGACCACGGTAATGAAACAAGCCAATCCAGATAAGTACGAATCACGCCATATTCTGCTGCGGCTGTCGGAAGTCGCGATAACCTATCTAGTTCGTGCTTTGCTTGTTTTTCTGCCTCTTCAGGCAATTTCGCATCTTCGATGCGCTTACGGAATTCTTCTACCTCAACCGTTTGTTCATCCCCCTCACCAAGTTCTTTACGAATAGCCTTCAATTGTTCCCGCAGGAAATATTCCCTTTGAACTTTCTCTATCTCAGATCTTGCTTCATTTTGGATTTTTTTCCCGATTTCCAAAACCTCAATCTCATGCGCCAACAACCCAACCAATTTATGCAATTTGTCCTTGACAGAATCAAGTTCCAATATCTCTTGCGAATCTTCTAGCTCCATGCGCTGAAAATTTGCAATTGTATATACAACTTGTATCGGATTCTCCAGCGCTAGGATTGATTCAATCAGTTCTCTTGGAATAGAAGGAACCATCTCCGCTATATGAGCAAACTGCTCTTTAGCATTTCTTGCCAATGCCTCGACTTCCAAATTTTCTTCAATGGTTTCGGGAATAAGTTTTATCCTTGCTTTCAGGTAAGGTTCTTCCTGCAAATATTCTTCCACCTGAAATCTCCGAGCACCTTGAATCAATAAGCGGATTGTCCCATCAGGGGCACGAAACAATCGATGGACAGTTGCTATAGTTCCCACTTCATATAAATCATCAGGCAACGGCGTTTCCAATTCTGGCTTCTTTGAAGCAATCAACCCAATCAAACGATTGTCACTTGCCATCACATCGTCAATTAATCGAATAGACCGAGGTTGACCAATTGTTAAGGGAACAGCCGTTTCTGGATAAACAACTAACCCACGTAAAGGCAAAATTGGTAGTTCTGAAGGTAGATCATCAATCGCTTTATTCTTAGTTTCATTACTTTCCTGATTGTCTTTACTTTCATCTATTACTTTTGGAACAATAGATTTAAGGACAAAATCATCAAAGCTCAATTTTGCATTATCCATCCTATTAATCAATTTTTGATACTTCAGATTCCATTTTATTATTGACATATTCTATTCACTGATCAATCCAAATTCTTTGTGGTTCTGCTTTGGGTAATATGACCTTTAGAAATCCCTCTTGGTATTCAGCAACGATTTGTTCAGAAAGAATTAAACATGGCAAATTAACCTGGATTATAAAAAACCCAAAATTAATTTCCATTTGCTGATATGCACGTTTTTCAGCATCATCCTTCCGGATACCCCGAATAATTAGTAATTGACCATCCAACGTAATTGCAAAATCGTTTCCGTTCATTCCAGCAATCTCAACCCGTACTACAACCTCATTCTCAGTTTCATAGACATCAGTCGGTGGTCTCCACTTATAGGAATGCTGGATTATTTGCCAATGAATGCCTTGAAAATTGTTTTCTCGGCGTTCCTTTGATACTATTCCCTCCCCCGAACGGGATTTTTCTACTAAAATCAATCTAGCCATGTGGTTGCTCCAGATTTACACTTTTTCTTACTCGTCGCAAAACCTTGTTCCGCAGAAACAGTTTTTCTTTACGATACCTCATACACATAACGGTCATCCGGAATAATATTTTTATTATACCTTCAAAAAAACCATTCCAATGTAAAAACTAAGTAAGATTAAACCTTACAAAAATGCTCCGATCGATACATTAATCGGAGCTCCAAAGGCGCCCCCGGTGCGACTCGAACGCACAACCGTCGGATTAGAAGTCCGGTGCTCTATCCATTGAGCTACGGGGGCATTAGAATAAAGTGCTCTAACCCTCTGAGTAAGGACGAATCCCTTTATAAACCCTCTTTCCAGAAATTGTTCTCAATATGATCATAGCCGGTCTATGTAATTTTTCTGAAAGTTCGATGGGAGTCATATGTGCATTCCCCGATGCCAGAAACGAACGGAATATCCCCTCCACAAGCGAAGTTTGTTCTGTTATGAAATCCTCCTGTTTTGCACAGTGATTAATCAATATATGCAGAAGTCCATCAACTCGCTGCACTTCCGCAGTATCTGGATCAATCCAATCTACTAATTCATTACTACCTATATCTGCGAATGCTTCCTTGTGCTCAGGACATAAACAACTTAATAAATGAACTCTCCATTCTCTATCATTTTGCTGCCACCAATTAAAATCGATATGAAAAGGCGTGTTTAATGTTGGTTTCGCCAAACTATAACGTTTTACTTCTGCCACCATATCGCTCCTTCATAAAAATTATTTGTCTCCAGTGTTTACTAAAAAATCGTTTACTGCTTCTCGACTTCTGAATCATCGAACCGATAATGTAGATCTCCAACATGCTCAAACCAAGGCCTAGAGGCTAATAACGCCATGATTGGGCCAGGTGGACATCTGCGTACCAAATTCATTGCAGCATATAGTTCCGTAATATGAACATGCGACTGAGGATTTAATTTTGTTAATTCCCTGATAATATCAACAACTATCCTCTCAAATGCAACATTTGGTTTATTCATGCGTTCCCAAACCTCATCAATAGCATCTGGATCCGGAACAGCAATAGCCAAACTATCATCATAAACTGCTGTGATAATCTGTTTTAGCAATGCAAAGACCATTCCACCATCAGCCCCAACAAGAACTGTACGTAGCCAGTCTTTACTAGATCGCTGAGAATTTACCTGAATAATGACTTCTCCGGCTTTTTCTCCATTAATAATGTGGATTAGACTACCTGGCATTAAACCTCGTTCTTTATACCATTCTGCTAACCCGAATACATATCCTCTGTCCCTTACAACCCAACCCGGGAATTTTTCCCCGGTATTTCCATCGACGAAAATAAATCGAATCCTGGGTGATTCATAGGCTGTTGGGAAGAATGGTTTTATTCTTGGCGTGAGTGGAATTGTTCCCGATCGAATATGAGGATATATAAGCCTAATTGTAATTTCTTTAATTTGAGGACCTCTTTCCAGATTTGGAGACAATTCATCGTCCAATTCTTTCTCGAGTGCAATCATCTCATCAGAGAGTACTCTTTGATCATATTCGATTGGAGTATAGCGCAGAAACTTTGGGGTTTTCCTAACCTCTTCTGGTTCAAGTCTATGCAAAAACCATTGAACCTCTCCGGCTGGACCAACTTCATCAAAACGCTCGTCCTCTTCTAGGGCAAGGTCAAGTGAAAATTCAATAAGTTTCTGATTTTCATCAGCGCCCAATTCAATCTCTTTGATAAGAGCGGATGTTGATAATGGGCCACCATTTGCCATATCCAATACTGCTTCTGCAAGATTAAGATGACCAGCATTCACGTTGACCAACAATGCTCTTGGAAACCAGCGCCCTGCAATCCGAACAAAATCATCTTCTTCGCGAAGTCCTTCCTCCAATTTATTGAGCAGGTATTCACCATGAATATTAATGATGGTATTTGTTTCAGGCACATTGCCTTCAGTCTGATTGGATTCAAAATTCAATTGATGTTCTTCTACTCCAGAAGCAAATTCCTTCGTCTCCGAACCATCAAATTGAACTTTAATGACTTTGAATTTACCTACGTCCGGATTCATTCCTTCTCGCACACTTATTACTTTCGCCTTCTTCCAACCTAACGCAGGGAACACTAACTTTTGCCCTTTCTTATAATGCCCTTTTGGCAAATAAATATCCCCACCCGAGAGCACTTGTTCCTTCGCAGCCTTTATTTCCCGACGTATCCTTTCCTCAACTAGAATAGCAAGCAATTCATCAGGAGTTTTTGGTGACTCAACTTCAAGAAGATATGAATACAGAAATTCGATATCATCTTCCTGTATGGAAAATTCATCCCAATAATTCTCTTTTATCGCTATTGGTGCTGCACCCATTTATTGTGTCCTTTAATAAAATAAACTTTCAGATAAAAACCAAGTTGCTTTTTTATCCAGACAATATTATACTCGACACTGATAAAGAGACAAGGCAATCTAACCAACATACTAATAATGTGTGGGAAAGGTCAGTTTAATCGTGAATAATCAAGATTGGGTAAAAATCACGGAAGTCCCTGGTGATATTCAAGGGGAAATCATTAAAGGTTTACTTAATGCAAATAGCATCCCAACACAACTAAACCAAGAGGGAGCTGGACGTGCTTACGGCATTATGTCTGGACCATTGGGTGCAGTCCAAATTTTTGTTCCAAAAGAATTCGCGGAAGATGCAAAACAAATCCTGAAAGACTATGAACAAGGCAAATACGAAGAAGACGCCCGGTAGTATTATTGGGTAATTTTATTCTTTAAGGAAATTCCTTCTCTAACCATTCAATTGGATCAACTTGCACACCCCCAGCCCATACTTCCCAATGAAGATGGGGTCCGGTAACACGCCCTGTTGAACCGACCTTCCCAATCAATTGCCCTGGCTTTACAATATCACCAACATTGACTAGCGTTTCGGATTGGTGCGCGTATGCAGTGTAAACGCCCCAACCATGGTTGATAACCGTTGCATTTCCGTGAATAGTTGATTCCCCCACATATACAACAACCCCTTTTGCGGCGGCGAATATATCATTTCCTACTTGCCCGCAAAAATCTAAACCAGTGTGAAAATATATATATGGACTGCCATTAAACGACCGTCGATTTCCAAATTTCGATGGCCAGCAATGACTCAAATAATCTGCGACTGGACTCCGAAATTTCCCTTCCCAGATTCTTTCCGTGAGAGGTTGAAAAAGAGAATCCCAAAATTCATCTTCTTGGGTAGTAACATCATAGTCAACCGTTTCAGAATTAACAATTAAAGGTGGGTCAAACGGATAATTTCCATCCTGGACATAAACTGATTGTGTAAAATCAATCTCCGTTCCATTAACTAGCGTTGTCTTAATATTCAAGGGGTAAATCCCTGGTTCAAGCATTGCATGGACGCCCTGCAAAGCAACATAAGAATTTTCATCCAGTTTCCAAAAAGTGAGTTTATTTCCAACAAAATCGCCCTTTATATTATTTAGTGTTAGAGGCGTACTTATCAATATCACCATTGTTCGCCCTTGAATAACGGGCATTTCTTTTAAGGCATAGTTAACTTCGGGAGTAAATGATTCTCTGTTGAAATTATTTTCAATTGATGGAAAATATAATACATCACCTGGCAGAACACTTTCCGAACTTAGCAAGGTATTAAATGACAACAGCGACCAAGGATCTACTCCTGCCTTCAACCCAACTTCTAAGAGCGTTTCACCTTTCTCCAAAATAGTCTTGGATTCGGATGGCACATCCTTTACTTCATTATTCACCGGAATGATTAGAGAATATCCTGCGTAAACTTCACTAGGCGAAGTTAAATGATTGAGTCTTACCAACTCTTGCTCAGAAATATTGAATTTCTCGCTAAGTTTGTGTATCGTTTCTCCAAATGCTACCTGGTATGTTTCCAGTACACCATCGACCCCTTCATACCCAGGTATTACAATCTTTGCTCCAACGTTTAGAAGGTTTGGGTTTTGTATCTGGTTATATGCTATCAAATCATTAATGGGCATTCGAAAACTTTTAGCAATACTAAATAGCGTATCTCCCGATTGGACAATATAGACGGGTCCAGGCGGTAATTCTTCTTGCGCTCTAACTACTCTAAACGGGATAATGACAAGAAAAGATAATAAAATAAGGCACAATCTGCGATTATTCAAATGAGATTATATCTCCGATATTAAATGAACTAAAACATTCTTCTGATAATTCTAATGTGTATAGAGCGGGTTTTTTGGGAATATAAATAGGCATCCAAGGTTTTGCTAATATAGTGTCCACAACTCGTTTTTTCTTGTCTAACCAGATGATAGTCAGGTTAGTAAAAACAAACATCATGTGGATAGCAGAATCCATTTTGCTCTCGCGTTTCTGTACCATAAGTAAACCCCTACTCTTAGGTACTGACTTGTAAAACATCAAACCCCGCATCTTACATAAAAAATTCTCGCAGTATTTTACTTTGATATCTGCAATCTGCGGATTGTTAAGATTAGTTATTTTGATTTCTTCCATTATCCAAACGAAACCCCCAAAATGGAGGTTATGTACTCATATTCTAGCATTATAAATTAGTTACTTCGCTACTAGAATCAGCCTCTCCCTGAGAAAGTACTCTCTCCACGCTTTGAATTAATTCCTGAGGGCTAAAGGGCTTGGAAATATAATCGTTAACTTTTGCAATATGGAGACCTAATACCTTATCGATGGCTTGCGCCTTCGCTGTTACCACAATCACGGGGATATCGTCTGTTGAAGAATCCGATTTCAACTGTTGGTATACGTCCCAACCATCCAAATCCGGCATCATTAAATCCAACAGAACAAGGTCTGGTTTTTGACTTTTAATTAAGTTTATGCCATTCCGCCCACCTGATGCCCCTGTAACTATATAACCCTTGCTCTCCAAGATCAACCGAACTAAGTCAATCATCTCGGGTTCATCTTCCACATAAATAATATGTTTTTCTTCTTTTGGCATCCATGCCTCCTGCAGCGCGAATTCGTTGATTTTAGTTTACCACAAGTAATATTCCCTTGTCAGAGAACTATGGCTGGGCTATAATCACACGTCGTTACAAATATATTTGGATCAGCAATCCTCCATTTGGCGCGCCTCAAATAAATTAAACTAGAAATAAAGGGAATATAATGATTGACGTTAATGATCTAAGAAAAGGCATAACATTTGAGAAAGATAATGATATATATAAGGTTTTAGAGTATACACATCATAAACCGGGACGTGGTAAGGCAACAATCCGGGTCAAAGCAAGAAACCTGCGAAAAGGCACAACTCTAGACATGAGTTTTATCTCGGGTGACCGTGTTCAAGACATCCGGCTCGATCATCACAATGTTCAATATCTATACAAAGATGGCAATTCCTATATTTTCATGGACTTAGAAACCTATGAACAACCTTCAATTCCCAGCGATCTAATTGAAGATGTTGTGCCATATTTAAAAGAGGGGATGGAAGTTAAACTAACATTCTTCGGTAACGAACCACTTGATATTGATCTTCCTACAACTATTGATCTAAAAGTTGTACGAGCGGAAGCATCTGCAAAAGGTGATACCGCTACAGGGGTAACTAAGAAAGTAGAGACTGAAACTGGATTAATCGTTGATGTTCCAGGTTTTGTAAAAGTTGATGACACTATTCGTGTTGATACTCGAAACGGGTCTTACGTTACTCGTGTTTAAATTTTAGACTGTTTTTCTTCCTATTAAAACTGAAAGTCGCAAAGTCCATTTTTTCCATTATATTGACATGCTATAATTCCATACATGCGTACACCATCCGGTAAAGACTGCAAATTTTTTTATGGTGATTATTTCAGAGGCCGTAATAAAGAAGAATGCAGATTATTTCTTGGTACACAATATGAATATCAATGGAACGCTAATTTATGTCTCACTTGTCCAGTACCAGATATTTTGCTAGCAAATGCTTGTGAGCACATGATCCTCACAGGGAAAATAGTGAAACCGTTTTTCATATTGAAAGCAAGAGTCGAAATTTCAGCATTCTGTAACAAAACCAAGCAAGTTGTTGATAAACCATATATCGGCTGTGGTGAATGCCATTCACTTCCATCAATCTTCAATAAGGCGAACGATGACTCTTACAATACTGATTGATCTTGACGATACATTACTTGATAATGATATGGGGGTTTTCCTTCCTAATTACCTGAATACCCTAGGGAACTTCATGGCTTCTACAATTGACCCCAATATCCTCTCCTCTGCATTAAGAAGAGGAACAAGCAAGATGTTTGAAAACAATTCGATTGACCGAACCCTTAAAAGTGTCTTCAACGATTTTTTCTATAGTAACATCGACTTTAAGGAAGACCAAATTGGAAACTTAATTAATGATTTCTACAAAAACGAATTCCCAAAATTAAAAAACATAACAAAACCAATTCCCGAGGCTAAAACATTTATCGATCGTGCTCTTGAGCGTAAATATCGGATTGGAATTGCTACCAACCCTTTATTCCCGCGCACAGCCATTATCCAGCGCCTTCAATGGGCAGGTTTGGACTCGAATAAATATGATTTCGCCCTAATTCCATCGTACGCAGATTTTCATTTTGCAAAACCAAACCCTGCATATTTTGCAGAGTTTATTTCAAGAATAGGCTGGCCAGAAGATCCTATCATCATGATAGGCAATGATCCCGAACATGATATCCAAGGCGCCAAAAACTTCGGAATACCTGCTTTCCAAATAATCAAACACGACATAAGCACAAAATCCAACCTCACAAAAAGATATGGACAAGGGAGTATCAATTCTGTATTTGATTGGATTGATCGATTCAATGTTAAAGACTTGTCCCCAAATTTCGAAAAACGAACTTCAATCATTGCACAACTTAAAGGAATCCCCGCAGCAATTGACACGATTTATAATCAAACCAATACTTCTTCTTGGAATGCGCACCCCAATAAAAACGAACGGGGATTGCTTGAAATTTTATGCCATGTCAGAGACGTTGAAAAAGAAGTAAATATTCCACGCATCAAAAAAATCTTAAATGAGACTAACCCCTTCATCTCTGAGACCGACATAGATCAATGGCTTGAAACAAGGAAATATCAAGAACAAAACAAGCATTCTGCACTCCCTGAATACTTAAATGCTCGCAAGGAAACCATCGCATTAATTGAGAATATGTCAGACTTAGATTGGAAACGACCTGCTAATCATGCTTTACTTGGCACAACTTCATTGCACGAACTTATCCGAATGATAAATCAACATGACCGTCTTATTATTCGTCAGATTCATCAAGTAATCACGGAACCAACCAACTAATATTCAGTTGATAGTATAAAAATCCCCAGAGTCATTATCCTTCTCCGGGGATCGCGTATCTTTAAAAGTAATTACCTCTTAAAATCAGGAATAATCAGTTCCATACCAGGTCGTATGATATTTGGATTGTCCCCAATAATTTCCTTATTTGCTTCATAAATAATCATCCATTTGTCTTTCGCCGCCGAACCGTAATACTTCAATGAAATATGGCTTAAGGTTTCGTCTGATTGAACAACATGCTTCCTGGCTTTCTTTTGTGCTTTTGCTAATTCTTTTACTTTCCTTAGTTTGTCTACTGAAATTTCCTGTCCGGGTCTACCTGACATCGGCTTTCCCTTATTAACTCTTTCTGATGGGTTAGGACTACCTTCTTTGCCATCTTGCCCACTTGCATGCGATTTCATAAGTCCTTTTGCTCTATCAAATAAATCTTTATCTTTGATATTTGCTGTCATACTTTCCTCTATTATTAGTGATGCTTATCTGTAATTATTTGTCTGTTTTATTAAAAAACCCACCAAGTCCCTTAGCAATATTCTCTATCGTGTCAATTGTTTGCTCATTATCTAAAAAACCTTGCAGATTTCCACCAATTGGGGATGGCAACTTGTCATCCAGATAATTCAACACGGTCACGACCACTTTTTTCGCTAACTCTTCTGATATATCCGTTTTCTCAACAACTACTTTAATTATTTCGTCCATTTAATTGATCCTCCTTTTTTTGAAAAAACATTCCAACATAAAAATGCTATAATCATTCGAAAAAACTCTCCTTTTTTCTTTTTGTGAGGATTCTGTGGATAATACTCTTGTATTTCGTAACCATCTGACATTAATTACAGGTTCAGGAAGAGGTATCGGTAAAGAAATTGCAATCCACTTTGCAAAAAATGGATCAGATATAGTAATAAACTTTTTCCGAAATCGAAAACCCGCGGAAGAAACAGCCAAGATAATTCACGATCTTGGAAGAAAAGTATGCCTGGTTAAAGCAAATATTGGCGATATTGATGAATTAAACCACCTATTTGATATAGTTGAAACGAAATTCGGCTATCTCGATAATTTTATTCACAATGCTGCTTCTGGTTATAACCGCCCAGCACTTGAACAACGCGGAAAAGGTTGGGACTGGACAATGAACATTAACGCTCGCTCTCTTCTTTTTGCAGCACAACGAGCCGTTCCTTTAATGAAAAAACGAGGTGGGGGTGCTATCGTAAGCATATCAAGCCCCGGTTCTTCTAGGGTTATTCCTGACTATATCGTTGTCGGTGCCAGCAAGGCTGCGCTAGAATCCATTACGCGGTATTTAGCAATTGAACTCGCTCAATATAAAATAGTTGTCAATGCAGTATCCCCGGGCATTGTCCTCACGGATGCCTTAAAACATTTTAATCTAATCAGAAAAGAAGAGGATTTGATTACAAAAGTCAGAAAGTTAACGCCTGCAGGTCGCCTTGTAACCCCAAACGACATTGCTGAAGCCGTTTCATTTTTATGTTCCCCGGCGGCTTATATGATTCGAGGACAAACACTCGTCGTAGATGGCGGCTACACCCTACCATTGACTAGTGTAACCAACGAATAATTCTCCTTTCTCCTATTCATTGTTTAACTATTACAACTGTAAATTTCATGATCAATATTGTTGATAAATTCCGCCCTGCAATAAAAGATATGGATTTTCTCTTAAACTTTCAATTATTCAAAAGCAGAAGACTCCTAACTAATTATTTACAAAATATCATCATCTATTCAAAAAATTTGTAACTATTTATCACAAATTTATTATTTCCTTAGTCACACCCCAACCAACACCGCTCGGGCAGGAGCCCCATCCGCACCACTTATTTTTAATGGTAAGCAATAAAGCGTATAGCGCCCCTGAGAAACTTCAGACAGATCTAATCCTTCAATTACAATTACGCCTGCACCCAACAAAATTTGATGAACAGGCTTGGTATTTTTATAAGGAGAAACAGAAAGATAATCAACACCCACGACTTTAACACCACGTTTAACCAGATAAGTTGCTGCATCTGGACTTAATGCCACATAATCTGTATGGAAATCTTTATCCCCTTTTGCCCAAAAATCAGAATTCTTCGTTTTAAACAAGATTCGGCGTGTTCTAGGAGGAATGTCTGCCGTTTTTAATAATTCAGCAGTTATTATGTCAGCATTAGGAAAACATTTAACATAGGCTCTTCCCATTAAGGTTTTCACAGGAACTTTATCCACAGTCATTGCCCCATTAATAAAGTGATGCGGTGCATCAATATGTGTTCCTGTGTGAGCAGACATTGACAACTGTGTAATATTCGATTCTTCTCCATTAGAGATAGAACTAATTTTTTCTAAATGCACACGTGGATCGCCAGGCCAAGTTGGCATTGTCCCTGCGATTGTTAAAGTAATATCATATATGTTCATATTGCTCCTTCCTAACTCTTAAAAAAAGTATATATCATCGTATAAAAATAATCAAATACAATTTATATTGTTATTCCCAATGAGCAATCCACATGTATTTAATTACCCCTTTAATTTGCCTCCCTGATCGTCAAAGTTATCAAAAACCACTCCTATGACTTCTTTACAATATTCTGGATCAGAACACGTCTCCAATTCTCGCCTACCAGGTAATCCAAACGCTTTGAAAACCTAGATGGCATTAGGTTAAGTAATCTCGGTATCGTGTCAAGTGAACAAGTCCTGTTTGTTGCTAAATAATCTAACCAATAAACAGACACTGGCGCCGTAGGTAGTAAAGATTCAATTAAAACCGTAATCATACGCAACAAAGGTGGACTAACCGAAACCATCATCCTATTCGTGCCTAATTTTCCCAAGATTAATTTTACGACCTCATGATAATTTAAAAATTCAGGGCCTCCCAATTCAATCATTTTATTTGAAATATCACGATTTTCCAATGCCCACACCAAACACTTAACCAAATCTTCTACCCAAAGCGGTTGAATCAGAATATCACCTTTTCCAGGCATAAAAAAAATAATGGGAACTGCTTTAATTATTTGCGCAATGGAAGTTGTAAACCCGTCGCCCTTTCCAAAAACAATTGACGTCCTAAATATTGTGTATGGGATTTTGCTCTTTCTAATATATTCCTCTGCAATCGCTTTTGCCTTAAATACTGGGTATGCTGAAGCGCGGTCTGCCCCAATATGACTTAGATAGAATATTTTCTTTACATTCGCATCCTCTGCAGCGTGGATGATTGCTCTTGTCCCCTCAACATCCACTTTTAGCAGGTTTTCTTTGATTCCTTGTCTCTCTATACCAACAAGATGGAAAACCGTGTCTACGTCGACCATGGCTGCTCTTAACCCCCTTTCATCCTGAAGGCTTGCAACAGCAACATTTACTTTAACGCCATGTGGTAATCGTGGAGATTTTTTTGAAGGACGAATCAATACCCTGACAGGATACCCTGCCTCAACCAAGGTCCTGATTAAAGCCTTTCCAATAAATCCTGTTCCACCAGTAACAAGGATCATAAAACACTCACGCTAATTGGATAAATACATTTCTACCCAAGATTTACTGGATTATAGCATGTCACAAATTGGCATATCTCTTGCATCATCATAGACCATAATTCAATAATTTTCTAAAAAATGAAGGCAAATCATGGAAAGACTTGGATTCCACTATTATCCAGACACAAATCATTATCGCCAAAGCGATTTAAATAAATGGTTACCCGAATTAATTAACCTTGGTGCATCATGGTTAGTAATGCATGCGCCCTATAAGAGAGCAATACCTGAATTCTTTATAAAAGGATTGATCAAATCAGGCATAAATCCTATCCTTCAATATAATATGAAAATTGATCAATCGAGCAATACAGATGATTTCAATGTAATTCTACACGCCTATGCGAAGTGGGGAGTGAAAAATATAATTTTTTTTGATCGTCCCAATATGCAGGCGAGTTGGTCTCCATCTCTTTGGCTCAAATACGACCCAGTCGATAAATTCCTGGACATCTTCGCACCTTTAGCGAAGCAACTGATTAGCCATAAAATTACACCCCTTTTCCCACCATTGGAACCAGGCGGTGACTATTGGGACACAGCATTTCTAAGATCGGCTCTTCAGGGTTTATCACGCCGAGGCGAGAAGGATATCTTGGACAAATTAGTCATCACTTGTTATTCATCTCCGAGATCAAAACCATTGAACTGGGGCGCCGGCGGACAAGAACGTTGGCCCGATTCTCGTCCTTATTCGAAATCAGCCAAAGGTCAGGATCATTTCGGATTTCGAATTTTCGATTGGTATATAACAATAGTCAAAGCAGTATTAATGGAAACCAAACCCGTCTTTTTATTGGGTCTTAATGGGGAAGGTTATAGAAAGCAGAGTAATCCGTACCTAGATATCGCAAAACTATTAGCATATGAAGAATTAAAAGATGTAGATCCACTCCCTAACGAGATTATTGGTGGCGCGTTTGAACTTCCCCAATTCACTAAAAATCAAGAAATTTATTCCAAGAATATTTCAACCTTAAACGAAGAAAAAATTATCAAATCAATAAAAGAATGGATCATTGAACGAGATAGGTCGTCCAGCAAGGAACCCATTTCCACATTTAGAATTAAACATTACCTGCTCCTCCCCACTTATGATTGGGGTATTGCAGATTGGCATCTCGATGTAATTCGTCCCTATGTAAAAAAATATAAACCTACAATTGGATATTCATTAATCGAAGCGTCTCACGCTCAACGCGTTACCGTTATTGGCGGTAATCAACTATTTCCAGAAGAAGAATTAAGAAAACTTCGTAATAATGGCGTTGTTGTAGAGCGAATCGAAGGGGACGGTACAGAAATTGCAACAGTATTAGCAAAACATTAATTGGTCATTTTATCAAAGAGGAAAGCCATGTTATTAGATAAATACGCCGCACCCACAAAACCAAATCGCATAATCGAATCTTCAAACAAGAGCGAAGCCCCAATCCACAAGCCGGTTCTCAAAGTCCTTGGGCTTGGAGGAGGTGGCAGCAATGCTGTTGACAGAATGCTTGAGCTAGGAATAGAGGGTGTTGAATTTATCATTGCGAATACTGATCGCCAAGCCCTCGAACAAAGTTATGCACAACATAAGATCCAACTTGGGCCTAAGTTAACCAGGGGATTAGGCGCAGGTGGGGATCCTCAAGTAGGACAGGCTGCTGCTCAAGAAAGTTGGAAAGAAATTGAGAAAGCACTTGCAGGCGCTGATATGGTTTTTCTAACCGCCGGTATGGGAGGCGGAACAGGGACTGGTTCTATTCCAATTGCTGCAAAAATCGCTCGTTCTCAGGGGGCTGTCACAATTGCTATTGTTACAACCCCATTCTCTTTTGAGATGGGCGCCAGGCAAAAAAACGCAGCAAATGGGCTTGCGCTTCTGCGTAAAAACACAGATACGCTTATCGCCATTCCAAACGATCGACTTTTATATGTCGCTCCAAAAGACTTGCCCTTAGATACAGCATTCCGCCTTGCAGACGATGTTCTTCGCCAAGCAGTACAGGCGATTACCGAGCTCATTACTATCCCCGGATTAATCAATGTGGATTTTGCACATATCCGAAGGTTGATGCAACTAGGTGGTGGCGCTTTGATGGCTATTGGTAATGGCGAAGGAGAGAACAAAGCATTATCCGCAGTAAAGCAAGCGCTCAATCATCCTTTATTAGAATCAATCTCAATTGATCGTGCAGCAGGCATCATTGCAAGTTTTAATGCTGGCGATGATCTTGCTCTTTCAGATGTTAGCGACGCACTAAATTATCTGCAAGAACAAACTTACCCAGAAACCGAAATTATTTTGGGCGCAACGCAAAAACCCGAACAAAATGGACAGGTTCAAGTGATTTTGGTTGTTACAGGAATAGGAGCGCCTTCATTGGAGGATATTCTACCCGGATCAGAGCGATACGCTGTACAAAGTGACTCTTTGGTCAAGAGAAACATCTTCGATAATCTTCCAACCAGAGAACAACCCTCCACGATAGACAAAGCAAATTTGGACCTACCTGCTTTTCTCAGAAGAAGATAATACTTACCAATGGAATCAATTATGGATAACAAGACTATCAGCACTGTTAATAGGAAGGTCTACCAAAAGTATCCTGAAACAAAGGGTATCAAACCTAAAATTAAAAAACAATCTTTAGCAAAGGGTTCTTCAAGAAATAGTGTTTCAGGCAAAAATCTTGTATTCACTTATCATATCAAAGCAGTTACCTCCAATGGTAAAAGTCTCAACAAGTACGTTCGTGCAGTGGTTAATGAATCAGGAAAAATAGTAAAAATTAGCACTTCTAAATAAGAACAGGGTAAACACTATGCAAACGAGAATGGTATACGAAAAAATTGAATTAAAAATGTGGCGATTATTAATACCCTTAATGGACGACCTCAAAGAATATTCACCACGTATCCAAAAAATAGTATCTTCCATAAAATCAATGAATGTTTCAAGGTCAATTATTATAATTGCTGCTATTGCGTTGTCCGGACTTCTTGTTGGATTTCTCTCCGCAATTCTATTAGGATTATCCTAACAGAAGTTGAGAAATATATCATTATCCCAAAATGTAGTGCTTACATTTAATAAGCATTGCATTTTTAATTTAAATCAAACAAATTGTTCATCACCATAGAATCACATGTCTGGTAAAATTTTGATGTGAATAAATTTTTTACACTTATAATGTACATTACATTTTAATAACCATGATTGGGGTGGCAATAATCCAAAGATAAGGATTATTTAAAAAATCAGAATCTAATGAAGACATCATCGCCTCGTCATTTTATTAAATTGATCTTGATTTTATCCTTTTTCCTTCTGTGCCTAATATTGGGTTTCCGAGGAGGAGTTCTCTACAACCGTCTTAAAGGCGAAAATACGCCATATTCTACAATTACAGCGGCACCTACTCTTCCGCACCCTTTAACCGAGCAAGAAAATATTTTACTAATCCTTATTGACGATATAACAAAACCACAGCCAACTCTTTTTGGAACCTGGCTCTTAATTAAAACTGAAACACCTCCAAAATTAATTTTTCTACCTATTTACCCATCAACTGACAACATCAACACTAAATTGGATGAAAACTTAAATCAATCTTTCAGCCTTAATAAATCAAATTTTCCGAATCAACAATATTGGAATGAACTCATTGCTCATAAATACTGGTGGAACAATTATATATTGTTAGATATAGAGGCTCTTAGCACTATCATTGATTCAATTGGCGGAATTACTTACGAAAAAAAACGCTTAAGTGGTGACGATTTATTATCATTACTAACTGCAAAATCAGACAAATCAGAATTTTCAATGGACGGACAATACTTTATAACGAAAGCAATATGTAATCAAATGCAGAAACATGAAGAAAAGAACCCTGTTGATTCGATATTCAAACAATCATCTAAAGGGATAATAACTGATTTTAATCCCAACGAATTAACAAAACGCTGGAACAACATCATTCAAGGACAATCACAATTTAGTTGTGAATTTCCATCCTTTCCCTGATGCATAACCCAGGAAGTTCGTAAAACATATACATCAACCCATACTCCGCTTGGGCAATCATTTTTCCTGATCGCAGGATTTATCACACTTAAATTTTCTTGTCCACCATAAATAATTTATCCAATA
>DUEG01000150.1 GCA_011176615.1 Anaerolineae bacterium
GACAATCACATCTCCTTCTTCACCTTATTATGATGAAATTGATCTCACAGTTCGGTAACATTATCTTTTGGTAGACCCATCCCTGTTCGGTAACATTATCTTTTGACTTGACAGGGGCTTCGCGTGCTATCTGTCATCAAAACTTCAAAAGTGGACTGTTTAAACTTGAAAACTGGACTCTTTTCAGTTGAAAAGTGGACTCATTAAGACAAACCAAATTTTCATTGCCATGGTAAATTTCTCCAATTATCAAAGGAGGATGCATGGGTCAAATCTAGTTTAGGCGTCCTGATGATGCGAATAAGGCTGCTGATAGAATGAAATACGGTAAAACGACTTGGCGTATCCGTTTTGCATACGCGCTGGAGGAAGTGGTTTCTTGTTTCGAGATTTTGTTAGCGTTGTGATGGTTCATTACCGCGCCGAATATACCGATTGAAATGATGACCCCTGAGATTGCCTCTCAGCGACTTTAGGTCGCGCTGTGAGGTCTGACAGCCATTTTACACTTATGGTTTATCTTTGCAGAATCGTCTCACCTATTCGCATCATTCACAGGGTCTGATAAAGGTAATGGTTAGGTTGTTTGATATTCTTCAGCGATAGCCGGTTGTATTTTATTCTTCATAAATAAGTATTGCACCAGACCAAATACTAAATCAAGAATCAGCGCCAAGAAGATCATCCAAAGCCAACTTCCGATTGCAGCATTGAAATTGAGAAGGCGGATATTCTTATATGCCTCATAGCCTAGACCTAATCCACTGACGATACCAACTTGAGTGGCAAGCAGAATTGACAAAACAGAAAGAGTTCGTACAACCGAACTAATTCTCACCTTTTCGTCATCTGCCCGCTGACGGATAAGGTAAGCATCAACAGTCATAACGAGTGCAATCAAGAAGATGTTGACCCCAACACTTAGAATTCCGGACAGTAGTCCTAACCCAAGAGGGATCATAATGATCACAGGATATAGGAAAACCAGCAGGGATGCAACAAGCAGTGTTCGCCAAGGAACAAAGAGGAAGCGCTTTTGAAAATGGGCATTGTCTGAAGATAAGCGTTTGGCAAGGCGTGATATTGCGTAACCCGGCGGTATTCCTACAATTGCACCTATTCCCAATCCAACGAGCGAAATTATCGCATGCTGAAATACCAAATCAATCCTCATCATATTGCCTCCAATCAGTAACTATAAAAAACCTAAATCCTCAAACGGCACAACACATTTTATACAAACATATCGTTGTGTGAAAACCTGTTATGTTGTTTTATGCGGACTTCTTCTTTATTTTCCCCCTTGTGATGTATTATGCAGTCATGTCCTCATAATATGCTTGCAACGTCAATCAGCACCTGGAGTTGCATAATGCGCATCAGGTCACTTAATATTATAACCTAATAGATATCAGGATTCAACAACCTCAACGATGAGGTCGTTGGAAATAAGAGATAAATAGAAAAGCAGATAATCTGATACAGGAAAACTCAAAACGTTTGCTGCCTGTCCAGGAGGAGCCAGCGTCTAACACTTGCGAAATGGCAGTGTCGAAAGATTTCTCAGTCGCTATCGCTCCTTCGAAACGACAAGTTGATGGCAACAAAGCCATCCATCGTCTGCTGTCCATTGTCATTTGTCTACTATTGTCGTTTCAAGCGCGGCGAGAAACCTTGTGTAGAAGGAATTCTATACTCATGTAATTACCCTGCGCTTGGTGAACGCCTTTGATGCTTACCCGGATGCCGATTTCTACACCTTCTTGGAGGATTCTTTGTTCCACCCTTTACCCCCTTAAGGTTGCCTTTCTTCCTTTAATAAACCGCTGAATACATCTTGCTGCGGGGAGCAATGCTTGCACCCGGTCAACTGTGAAACCAATCAGCAATCCACACTATAATTGGAATACACCTGAATGCTATTCAATTTTAAGGAAGATTGGCAACAGGAAATTATTAATGCCAGATGTCCTCATAAGAATGTTCGCCTTTGATGAGTTTCCCTTCCTCGAAGCGTTTTGGCGTAAAAGGGCTGATGTCCACCGTTTTGGCTGCACCATCCAGAATCAATTCTGCCATACAAGCGCCGACGGCTGGGGCGATCTTGAAGCCGGTGCCGCTGAAACCGCACTGTAAGTAAAAACCCTGCGGACCGTACTGCCCAAGGATGGGTCGCTGGTCAGGACTGATTCCGTCATACCCGCCGTGATCGCTGTGCAAGGAGGCTTTCTCCATGACGGGGATACGTTGGCAGATGCGCTCGATAGCTCTCTCGACGAAACCAGACTGGGCACGGTCAGTGTATCCATCCGGGTCTTCGCCGATGGGGTTGTTATCTTCCAGCCCAACCAGGGTCAGCCCACCCGTTTCCGGGCGGAAGTACATCGAACAAGGGTTGTCGATCACTGTTGGGTGTGAAGGACCCATTCCTAAGGGATGCTTGATGAAGATTACGTCATGCCGCCAGGTATCGACAGGAATTTCAACGCCAGCCATTTTCGCGACACCCGCAGCCCACGCCCCAGCAGTATTGACGATTATCGGTGCAGAAAAATTCCCCCGGGTGGTCGCAACACCGGTTACTTTCCCGCTCTTGACCTGTATCCCTGTAACGGTGCAATCTTGCAAGAACTTTGCACCACGCTGGCGGGCAATTTCCATCAAACTTTTCGCCGCGCTGGGTGGGTCTGCATACCCCGACTCGGGTTCATATGCAGCAATCTGGATATTGTCTGTTTTGAAATGGGGTGCCAGCCGATGCACATCATCAGCGCTGACCAGAAATGTGGGTATGCCGATGCGCTGGTGCATAGCAACATTGGCTTTAAGTTGCGCTTCATATCCAGGGGAGACGAATTGCAAGAAGCCGGTGCGGGTAAAACCGCAATCACCGCCTACCATTTCATCCCAGTTGCGGAAGTATTGAAAAGACTCCCACGCAAGGCGCGATTCGAGTTCCAAATCATAATGCATCCGAACCAGCCCGCTGGAA
This sequence comes from Anaerolineae bacterium, assembly GCA_011176615.1. GTDB lineage: Bacteria > Chloroflexota > Anaerolineae > Anaerolineales > UBA11858 > G519. Next base: position 2,993 of record DUEG01000150.1, read on the forward strand.
CGTCCGGTTGCCGCGCTGGCGAGAAAATTCTTTTCCAGGATAACTGGTTTGACGCCGCGTTTGGTCAGGTGAAACGCCAGACTGGCGCCGTGGATACCGCCGCCAATGATAATTACATCCGCTATTTGTGCCATGAGGAACTCCATTGAATGTTGGTGATTTCGTTTCGATAAGGGTAGCAAAAAGCAGGGCATATGTCAAGAGGGCATTGCGCGATGTCCAGGTTAACCTTTACGCTTTGGGCAGTAATGAGAACAGCGCCTAATACCTTCGGTACGGCACTTTGGGCGGTTATCCAGCCTGTATCTGTATAAAATAAATGCAACCGAAACAATTGCAGGATTGCCTTTCAAAGCATATCTCAGCCGCTCTTCAAATGAAGCAGCGTTATCTCTGGTCGGCAATTAAAGCGCACTGGAGGAGGAATGAGTCCGATTCCTCTGTTGACATAAGTTATTGTGCGCGGACCGCTTACAAGCCCAGCAGCATACTTCTGACCAAAGCAAGAAGGCACAATCGGCGAACCTAAGAGGGGGAGTCGAATCTGTCCGCCGTGCGTATGGCCGCATAAGGCTAGGTCTATCCGACCTTCAGGCAGCATCTCAGTGAAATCAGGGTTGTGCACAAGCAAGAGCCGTGGTTCCGCAGATGGTATTCCATCTAACAACGTTGCTAGTCTATCAGCACTGGTCTGCCACATTTTTCTGAAGTCACTAAAGAAACCACCAGTATGCCCAGTATCTTCTGTGCCTAGAATCCAAAGACGCGTATCATCCAAATCCAGTGAAAATTTCTCATCCCGGAGAACGATAATACCTGCCTGTGATAGATTATTCGCCACTTCATCAGCATTTGTCCAGATGTCATGATTTCCAAGCACAGCATAGGTTCCGTACCTGGCACGCAATAATGCAAGCTCTTGAGCACAAGCGTGACTATATCGCGCAGATGAGTATACGAAGTCACCTGTCAGAACATTAATGTCTGCTCCCAAACCATTCGCTAATTCAACACTTTGGCGTATGTATTCACGGTTTACGTATGGGCCAAGGTGGAAATCGCTTAATTGAGCGATAGTTAATCCATCTAGCGCCTCCGGCAACCCGGGCAAATTAATGTTCAGCCTGATGATTTCGATCCAGTGTGGTTCAATCTGCGCCGCATAAAGAGGCCCCAATGCGCACAACGTTGCTCCACCCAGGAGCGTACCACATGCAACTTTAATGAAACTGCGGCGTGTAACTGCACCAATGATGATCTCATCTGCTGTTTGTGTCATTGATTGCTCCTCCAGATTGGTAATATAATTCGTCTCATTGGAGGGTAGCAAAGAGCAGGGTATGTGTCAAGAGGGCATTCTGCGGCGTCCAGGAACCTTTACGCTTTGGGCAGATACTTCTATCTCGGCTCCCGCATATCTTTCGGATGCTTCTTATAATGAAAGAGGATATACTCTTTGATCCAATTTACACCAATCCTGCGATATGGAATTTGTTTACGTCGCAGCGAAAACATCTGATTAATGTTAATATTCAGCGATTTAGACGCAATCAATTAGGATACAATATTAAATATACGATTTTATGTGGCGTCTGACTCCATATATCACCTAGGTGGGCACTTAATAATCATTTCTAATGAGAACAACATGGAAAATGGTTACAAAAAAACTGGATAATCTAAATTGCACCCGACTCTGCTACGGCTATGGATAAGCGGCGCGATTTTTGCGAATGTAGGCTATACTGAAAGCATAGGCTTTGGTAGAGATGTCTGGCGCCTGAAACACCCTTTAGACTGCGGTACGAAATCCGTTTCATGTTTGGGCACCTTTGCCAGGAGTTTCGAGTTAGAGATAACTTAGATAGAGGCGCAAATTCGTGCAGAATCTCCACCCCTTCAGGAGGTTTCAAGTGAGCATACACATTGGCTCAAATCAAGGATTAATTGCCCCAACCGTTCTTCTACCCGGCGACCCGTTCCGAGCCAAGTACATTGCAGAAACAATGCTGGAGGATGTATTCTGCCACAATAATGTCTGCGGGAGTATTACATTTGGAAGCCAAGTGCATAACATGAAAACATACAATCGAGAATAAGATGAAGCGCTTTCTTGTAGTATCATCCCTGATTGTAATATTCATTCTCATTATCGTAGAGGCGCTTACCTTTTTCAGGCAGTACACTTCGTTCTCTAAGGTAATCACAGATACCTCTTGTAAACCACCATGTTGGCAAAAGATCCAACCAGGCGAGACAACAGTATGGGAAGCTGTGAGCATACTAGATAAAACACAATATGTAAGCGGAATCACTCAGTGGGATGAACGCTATGGCAGCAGGATCTTCTGGGCTTTTCAATACCCGGTTAGAGAATCATCCGGTTCCATTTATTGCACAGACGATACAGTCATAGCGATAAGTTTATTGACAAATGGTTCGTTCTCATTGGCTGAATCCCTGGAATACTTTGGTGAACCAGACTATTTGTGGACGGGTTATAAGGAGACTTCTGAGAGACATTGGCTTGAAGTAACACTGGGATATCCAACTCAAGGCGTATTTATCCGGGTTGACATTGAGCTATCTGATGAAACAGATCGAAGTCTCTTAGCGCATATGGAAGCGAATAATCCTGTTGGCAGAGTGATCTACTTCGATTCGACACAATATGATTATCTGCTGGATTCCCGTATTCTTTTTACTGAAGACAAACAAACGATACTAAGTAGACAGCAGCCCTGGAGCGGATTAGGAGTGATCTCTTATAGTCACTTGATGCCTAATTGAATATTATGTTGTTGTACTACAGGCAAGAGGGTAATTGCGTGTCGCTGCTATACAAAAACAAACTCCTACATCCTCACAAACCCCTCTAAGAGTTTTTTTACACTCCCTGAATCAGCCCCATCAACCATCTTTGTCCTTTCGAGCGAAGCGAGAAATCTTGTGGGGCGGTGAAAGACTTGTTCCATTGATCGCAATGACGGAATGGCAGCTTCGAAATGACAAAAACCACACAGTTTGTCATTGCGAGACCCCCGCAAGGGGGTTGTGGCAATCTCCCTCACCGCTGGCGAACATCCCTTGTTTGCTTAGAACTCCATCGAAGAGATTGCTTCTGTCATTACCGCTCCATCACAATGACATGGGGAGGTGCGCGCACAAATTGTGGCAAGATTTCTCTGTCGCTGGCGTTCCTTCGAAACGACATGTTTATGGTAACAAAGCCATCCATCGTCTGTCGTCCGTTGTCATTTCGAACGAAGTGAGAAATCTTGTGTGGAAGTGAATGACTTGTTCCGTTGGACGCAAGGACGGGATGGCGATGTCGCAAAATTTCTCTGTCGCTAACGCTCCTTCGAAATGATAAAAGACACAAGGGTTGTCATTGTGGAATCCCTTACAGTGATTGTGACATAATCTC
>DUEG01000151.1 GCA_011176615.1 Anaerolineae bacterium
CGGGAGTTTGCCGGTTTGCTTGGTATCAGCGTGGACACGCTTCAAAATTGGGAACAAGGTCGCCGCCAGCCGCGCGGCACTGCCCGCATGCTCTTGTTAATTGCTCAAAAGCATCCGGAAACTTTACTAGATGTGGTGCAATTCAAAAGCGAAACGAATTAAGGGGAACTCGTTCTATTCTCAACTATCTAATTTTCCCCTTATAAGGGCACCTTTCTTCCTTTTAATTACACGCTTTATTCGCTTGACTGCAAGGATCAAGCCATCGCTGCCAGCATGCGATATGATAAATGCAAAGAAGCCCCGCACTCGCGGGGCTTCATGCTCACTGGAGAAAGTAACGCGCCTTATTTACTTCCTGATTCGTACTGGACGATTTTATCGTAAACAGTTTGTGCAGCGTTGAGCACATAATCGGGCGTTACATCCACATCCAGCCCTCTGCCCATCACCCAAACCAGCAGGTTGCGGTAAGTGAAAGCCACTTCATAACGAACCGTGGTCAGGTTGGTGGCTGGATCATGCTTCGAAGAATGATATAACAGACAAGCGTTTCCGATATTGCAGCCATCTTCAAGGGTCGGGGGTTCACCTTCTGTCAGGTAGGCTTTGTACCAGTCAGGGCTAATTGCCAACGCTGCACCTTCGCTGGTTTCAAAAACCTCGATTGTGCTTTCGAAATACGATGGGGCGATATCTTCTTTATTGGAGCGTACCAGATTGATTCTCCAGCCATCGACACGACCGGTCGCCACAATGTATTTCTTACCCTGTAACTCACCGCGCTCATTAATAACCGCGAGATTGGCATAGCGGCTTTCTCCGCTTGGCGGGATGCGGTATTCGTCCGGTAAATCATCGGGGCGCAATACCAGATCGTTCATAGCGATTTGAACGTCTTCCGGTTTTAGATCGGCATTTGAAATGCTGCTGGCGACTTTCTTTGTGATGATGCCCGAAACCTGCGTTAGCAACGCGCACGCTGATAGTATGGTAGCAAAAACCATCATCACAGCAACGACGAGAATAATCTTGTTCTTTTTCATCTTTCCACCTCCGTGGTTGAAAAACTTTTAAATAGAACGGTTTTCGGTCTTTATCCTAACTCACTTACCGTCCCCACCAAATAGGTAAAAAGTCCCATAAGCAGGATTGGATGGGTGAAGACTAGTTCCGCTTTAGGGAAATGTTTTATGGATAATTTTATTACTTGCTTCCCTTGGAATAAGGCTGGGGTGCTGAGCGCTACGCTTAATACCGACCCATCAATTTCCTGTATAATGAGAGGAGAAGGGAATGAATTATGCTGCGTAAATCTGACTGGTGGTGGCTGCTGAGTTATCCCGTCTATCAATTGATTGGCACGCTGAGACATGAGGCAAGCCATGCACTGGTCGCTGTCATGGAAGGGGCGCATATCGAACATTTCGCTTGGCTGCCATCTTATTTGCCTGATAAAGGGTTTACCTGGGGGTACGTTCGCTGGTATGGCGAGACCGATTGGCTTGCTATCGCGGCTCCATACTTCGTTGATTTGCTCACCTATCTCCTGTTTTACCTGATATGCACGCGCCTGCACTTCCGCAGGCATTGGCTTTGGCTCAACCTGGTCACTCTGGGAATGATATCGCCTCTGGCGAACTCGCTGTACAATTATGCGCGTGCGGGCAGTCCGCGCAGCGATGTGGGTAGGCTGCTGGCGAGTCAACCGTCCATGATGGTGCATGCGTATTTCGTCATCACCCTGGTGTTGTATGCCATAGGATTATGGCGCGTTTTCCGCCGCCCACAACTAGTCGAAAATAGGGAAACGCTGGAGCACGCATGAAGCAGGGGATCGAAGACAGTGTCCTCAATTGTCCTTTTCTCAGCAGGGATTTGCAGAAAAGGGGGCGTGATGTAAAATTAGGGGAATTTGCTGGCTGTATAAATCGAGGCGGTGAGGCATGAAAAAACTATCTGAATGGTTATATAAGGTATCAACAAATCGGGTTACACTGGCATGGCTAGTAGCCTTTCTCTTATTTGTCTTATTCGTGCTCCCCAAGGCTGTAAGCACTCCTTGGATTAAGGCGGCGGGGTTGCCGGATACAATGCTGCGGTACTCATCCGCTGACCTCTACGCAATGGCGGAAACGTATGGCTCAGCAGGGCGAGCCGCTTTCGTTCGGTGGCATTTTACCGATGACTTGATTTTCCCGATTATCTATACTGTCTTTCTGTTGACCGCGAGCAGTTGGCTCATCCAACGCGTATCGCCAAGCGCGGCTTGGCTGAGGCAGTTGAATCTGTTTCCCTTGTTTGGCGCTTTTTTCGATTTGCTGGAAAATGTCACTACCTCGTTTGTGATGGCGCATTATCCTGCTTCCTCACCGCTGGCAGCATCCTCTGCGCCAATCATCACCAGTGCGAAGTGGTTGTTCATTGGGTTAAGCGCGCTTGTCTTGATTATCATGGGGGCAACGGCGATACGGCGGTGTGATTCTCCTAAGAGAGGGAATAGGGATTAGGTGCTGGAAAGGGCAGGGACATCTTATGCAAGTAATTCCCGTTCTTCGTCTATCGTCATGCGTTCCTCGGGTTCAAAACAAGTTGTCATTTCGACCAACGGGAGAAATCTTGTGCGGTGGTGAAAGACCATGTCTGCACATCCCAATGACGAGATAGTGAGTAGAAGATTTCTCAGTCGCTGGCGCTCCTTCGAAACGACAGGGTGAGGCTGATAGTCCATCCTACTTTAAAATTGAGAAAAACTTTGTTATTTGTCCACCATTCTCATTTCGACCAACGGGAGAGATCTTGTGTGGAGGTGAAAGACTATGTCTGCACATCCCAATGACGAGATAGTGAATAAAAGATTTCTCAGTCGCCGGTACTCCTTCGAAAAGACAGGCAGGAGGTAATATATCCGTCCGGCGTCTATCGCCCTTCAGTTGTAGCGCGTAACATTGCTTGTGAACTCTTCAAACCAATGAAGAAGTGTGTAACTCGTATGATATACTCTAAACGAGTGTGCAATTGCACGTAAGTTGTGCTTAGCCAAAGGCATTTTCTATTATCAGCCGATAGTAGTGATGGAAAGGAGCCCTCTAGTGAAAAACGAAAGAATGCTTATTGCCTTTGCAGTAGTTTTAGGATTGACCGCAGCTTTATTATGGCTGCCAGCAGGATGGCTATCAATACAGGCTGCACCTGAGTCCGATTTGCACGTCTGCCCCAGCGGTTGTCCGTATTCTTCCATACAGGACGCTGTAAACGTCGCACAGGATGGCGACGTTATCAAGGTGGCTCAGGGAATCTACACCGATGTGCATAACATCGCCAGTTTAAGTACAGCCTCTTTTACCGCGACCCAAATTGTAGCCATCACTAAGAACATCAGTATTCTTGGCGGATATACAACGACCGATTGGAACATGCCTGATCCCGAGGCTCATCCAACTACACTAGACGCGGAAGGCTTGGGGCGCGTGATGGTCATCAGTGGCACCATTACACCTACGGTTCAAGGCTTCAACATCACCGGGGGAAACTCGAACGGATTAGGGGGTATATTCTTTGGTGATGTGGGTGGCGCTATTTACATTATGGATGCCTCACCCATCATCGCCAGCAATAAGATCTACAGCAATACCGCAACCTTTTATGGTGGCGGATTGTATCTCAAGAACAGCGATGCAATCATAAGCAATAATCTAATCTTCGGAAACTCATCCCAAAACAGGGGAGGAGGATTACACATTAGGGACAGCCATGCTATCATAAGTAAAAACACAATACAAAATAATACAACCGGCAACTATGGGGGTGGTATATGTAGTTTTTGGAGTGAAACGACAATCTCCCATAATATTTTCAAGAACAACACATCCTCGTATTCTGGCGGAGGTTTATCTCTGTATGGGGTCGGCGGAATGGTGAATGGCAACATTTTTATGGATAATCACGCGCTATACGGTGGTGGAATTTATGTTAGTTATCAATGGGGCAATGCACCGACTTTTATTAACAACGCATTAGTTAACAATGCTGCATCTAAAGGAAGCGGTATATGGGTAGGAGGAGGTCAACCATCTCTTGCACCAGGTACTGTAACGGCGCTCCATACCACAATTTATGATAATCAAGGGGGCGGGGAAGGCATCTTCATCGGTGAGAATGTTTCCCTTGCGCTAACCAATACCATTATCGTCAGCCACACCATCGGCATTTCGGTAACAGCCACAAGCACAGCCACGATGAACACAACATTGTGGCATGATAACGGGATCGATTGGAGCGGTAATATCTCTCGGACGAATGATAAAACTGGAAATCCATCATTCGAGGCGGATGGGTATCATATCGGTTCAGACTCAGCAGCACGAGACGCGGGTGTGAGTGCCGGGGTGAACGATGATATTGATGGCAACTACCGTCCCATGGGGAGTGGTTATGACATCGGCGCGGATGAGTATGTGGTATGTAAAATATACCTACCTTTATTGGTGAGACATTAGCATGCTGGATTGCTCCAAGGGTTGTAATTCTTGCTTTACCTCGTATCGATCGGCTCTGATAGTTGCAATTGGAAGAATCACGCCACAACTTTCGAGTGTTCCCATAACCCCCACTAGGCTAACCCGCCTTTAATGATGTGTATATGGTGCGGAATTTGCAAATCGTGACTATAATCAAATTACGAAAGATGTGAAGTGAACATACGAGAACACAATCGTCTTGCATGGGATAAGCAAGTAGAAAATGGCAATCAATGGACTGTACCCGTTAGTCCAGAAGTTATTGCTGCTGCCCGGAAAGGTCAATGGACAATCCTACTAACACCAACGAAACCGGTTCCTAGAGATTGGCTGCCTAACTTAATCGGAAAGCAAGTGCTTTGTTTGGCTTCGGGGGGTGGTCAGCAAGCGCCAGTTCTGGCAGCGGCTGGAGCGCGTGTGACAGTCCTTGATAACTCGCCTAAACAACTCGAACGTGATCGTTTCGTATCTGATCGAGAAGGGCTGGCTATTGCAACGGTTGAAGGGGATATGGCTGATCTAAGCATGTTCTCCGACCAGAGTTTCGACATTGTAGTGCATCCAGTATCGAATGTATTTGTGCCGGATGTTCATCCTGTATGGAGAGAAGCGTTTCGGGTATTACGTCACAAAGGGACATTAATCGCTGGTTTCAACAATCCGGTAGGATATCTATTCGATTATGCGCTCATTGAGCGTACCGGCAAACTTGAAGTCAAATATGCGTTGCCGTATTCTGACATTGAACATTTGACCGAGGAAGAAAAGCAGCGTTATAAGGAAGAAGGGACCCCTTTTGAGTTCAGTCACACTTTAGAGGATCAAATTGGCGGGCAAATTGCAGCAGGTTTTATGCTAACAGGCTTTTATGAAGACGTTGGTCGCAAGGACGATTACAGTCCTCTCAGAAACTATATGCCTATTTATATTGCGACACGAGCAATCAAGCCTTAGAATAAAGACGGCTAGTTTAAATTTCTTGCGTGATAGTCATTAGACGGCATTCGGGATGGGCGATATAGATATATCTATTGCTGTAAAGTTGCGTATAGCACTCACCTTCATAAGGTGACCGCACACGGCTTTGGCAGCGTAGATGAAACTAGGCAGCGTATCGTGAGGTTTTTTGTTGGGGAAAATATTGACCACTACTACTTTAAGAAAAACAGGATGGTTTGCGTACGACGGTAGTTGCTCTAGGGAGCATCTCCATTGGTTTTTGAGTTAAGATGCAGACAGAGTAGTGTAATCCTCGCCTAATTCCTCGCTGATCAAATTTACAGCATCAGTAAATATTAGTTTAATGTCTGACAATGCGTTATCACGTGCTGCGACAAGAGGGTGATCAACAACTTCTTTGCGCAGCGCGTTGAATTTGTCTACTTCCGCGCGGGACAGGGATTCGCCTGCTTTTTGACGAGTAGCCAAATCGGTATACATGGCTTGCATGTGCTGTTCTTTGGTATATATTTCAACATCTGCTTCCAGCACATTCTGGGCTTGCAAGTACTGTTGAACGGGATCAGTTTCTTTTAACACTGCGCCAAAGGACTGCGCAGCCTCTCGAATTCCTTTACTCAAAGACATATTTCGCTCTCCTTATCCGCAGCAACTCTTTTTGGCATTGGCAGCGAAAGGCACCTGGGCTGTCTTGCTGATGATTTCGTCCACATTGACGAAGAGGATATGGGCTTCTTCCATTGCCTTGCGATAATCCTGAATGAGGGGCAGCATTTCGAATTCTGTAGATAAACGTCGAAAGGCTTCCTGGTGCTCTTCGAAGTCGCCCTGCCCCCACTGTAAAGCAAATTGATGCTGTTGAATTTCTTGGTACAAATGCTGTACGGTTATATCCTCATTGACAGCAAGACGAGCAGCGATGTAAGCCTGGAATTCGGGCGTTTCTCGTAGATGCTTTCCTAAGATTTGCACGCTGGTTCCAATGTTCTTTTGAATAGCCGACTGCTGTACTTGGTTTAGTATAAAATTTTGGTTTGACATTAATTTTCCTCATAGCGGGGTAATTTGCACCATCATAACCCTGCTAAGTCCAGTTACAGATTGTTTTCACTGATCAAAATCAGATCGTTTTCCTTAACCAGGGTGCGTATTTCTGACAGAAATTCCTGAATATCTTCCTGCTGGGTGGACGTTACCTCAAAAGATAGAATGGCTGGCGTATTTTCTTTTAACCCTTGTACAGTTGGTACATCGAGTTGCAAATTGACTATATCGTAAGGTCGTTCATCTACCAGATCTTTCAGTTTTATCAAAAAGCGCTTTTCGCCAAACTGACCGGCAACTTCCATGCGGGCGTGGGTGATCAATTGGGCGATATACGCTTGTGCTTCACTTCGTGCGTTGCTAATTTCTGCCTTAACCATTTTCTCTTTGGCTTCCTGACGTACGATTTTGAAGATTTTATGCTCACGTTCGATATTCCAGATAAGTTCCCGTCCCGGGAAGGTGATCGCTTCGACAGGGCAGACTGTAGCACAGGTACTGCACCCGACCATGCAGTTATAGGGATTTTCTACAACCGCTTTATTGTCTTGCATTTCGTAAACGGCTCGTCCACAACTAACATAGCATAACGTGCAGCCAATACAAGTATCATTATCTACCGTAGGAAACCATGGAATTTCCTCTCGAGGAATTCCGTGCCAGGTTTTCGATGTCTTAGCCATATTTATCTCCTTGTTTTTGACTGTAATGTTTTAACCCCAGCGAAAATTTCCTTCTCACATGATATCTTTCACTGTGCCAAGGATGGATAGTTTTTCCATATAAATTCATCGGTTGTGTTTAAGATTTCTTGCCAGCGAGCATGGATATGCAATTGCGCTGAATGGCAAACGGTCTAGAATATCGGATGCGTATTCTGCCTTCTACATTCACACACTCACCCTAAAAGTGCAGTAAGTTCCTGTTGCAACATAGGCTGGTTTTTACGGTTCGATAGCATCTTTTATTAATCGAGCCACCTTTGGAACGCCGGGATGACCCACTGATACCACTTTATCATTGATCACTAGGGCGGGTGTACTCATTACCCCGTACGCCATAATTGCGGGAAGTTCGGTTATATATTCCACATTAGCCATCCAGTTATTGTTGATAACAAGTTTTTGCACGTCGTCGAGCAAGCGTCGACAGGTTGGACAACCGGTTCCGAGTATTTTGATAGTAGTCATATGTCAGTGCCCTTCCTTATATTATGAGATTAAATAAGTAACCTGTTAAGATGATGGCGATTGTCAAAATGGCAATAAATATGCCAATTAATTTGGGTTTGAGCACTCGCCGCAGGATAACCATTTCAGGGAGGCTGAGACCAACAACAGACATCATGAAAGCCAAGACGGTGCCTAAAGCGGCACCCTTTTCCATAAGTGCTTGGACAACGGGAATAACACCCGCTGCATTGGAATAGAGTGGTAGACCCAGGAGCACACCTGCTGGTACTGACCACCATGCATTTCTACCAAGGATATGCGCCATTGCATCTTCGGGAATGTAGCCATGAATCCCTGCACCAATAGCAATGCCAACGATCACATACAGCCATACTTTACCGACAATTTCCTTTGTGCTTTCCCAGGCAGTCTTGAACCGATTTGTCCAAGTCGGCTTCTCTTGGTCGATAGCAACCTGCCCAACTTTGATCTGCCAGACGAAATCTTCCACGTAACGCTCTAGTTTCAAACGCCCAATGATAATGCCTGAGATAATTGCGATAATCAGACCGGTAATGAGATATAGACCAGCGATTTTCCAGCCAAATAATCCGAAGAGCATTACAAGTGCAACTTCATTGACGACAGGGGTTGCTGTTAGAAACGAGAAAGTTACTCCTAATGGAATACCAGATTCAACGAAACCGATAAAAAGCGGCACCGCTGAACAAGAGCAAAAAGGGGTCACTACGCCCAGGAGGGCTGCAAGGGTATTGCCTACGCCTTCGCGTTTACCTCCCAACCAGGCACGCGTTTGCTCAGACGTAAAGAAAGAACGCACCAAGGTAATCAAGAAAATCATCCCCCCTAGTAGAAGAATTATTTTGGGTACGTCGTAGAAGAAAAACGCAAGCGACTCTCCTAAATGCGAACCTTCGGGTTGAGCCAGCAAATCATAAGCAAGCCAGTTGGCAAAGGGCTGAATCAGGTTGTATAACCCTAGCCAGATGACAACAAGCCCAGCAACGAGCGCGAAGGAGCGCCATTCAGAAGAGGGTCGGGGTTTAATCGTATCTTTAGTATCTTTGATGATGTTTTCCATAGAACCTTCCATATATTCAATATGCTGAATGTTATTATAATCCTTGTATTCATACTATATATGTACTCATTGTCATGTTATATTTGTGACATTTATCATAAATGTCTTTATTCATAAAAAAGATGTTCTTTCGCACAGGCGGAGGATGCCCTCTAACTGCTATGATTGGATAGGTTATGCAAAATTTGCGAAGAAATGCTAAAATGTCAATGTGAAACCGGTTTGCGAGTGCGGGGGAAATACGTTTTACGTTGGATCATGTTAGCGGATTGAAGGGGAAGACGGATTACCAGGTTTCTTTGATGAGGGTATCGTTGTGGGGAAATGTGCGTCTTGCGTTAAAAAACGGGTATTTGTGTACAAAGATTAGCAGACATGAATGAAAAACAAGAAAACAAACTCACCATAGGGGAACGTTTAGCGCTTTGGTTCCTGGCAATTGTCCTCATCCTTATCTTTTGCGCTATCCTGTGGTCGTATCTTTCGGATACGCTGATTCCCTTGATACAGCAGGGAAACTATCTTCATGCTGCGTTTAACCTCTTCGGATTTATTGTCATGATGGTGGGGTTAGGGTTTTTCGTATACGGGGGATTTTTGTTCCTGAAAGTTTCCTACCAGGCACTATTGTCGCCTCAACTTAAAGCCAATCGGGAGCGCATACACGCTAACCTTTCCCGTGAATCGGTCAAGATTGCCAAGCGTGAGAACCTGCTCTTTTTATGGAAAACATGGAAACCCAGTTTTCTTTGGTTGGGTTTAGGGATACTGCTTTTTGCATTGGGCGCTCCTTTCACCTGAGGTACCCCTTTCCGGTGGAATGTGAACCACAACACATCGCCGCAATCCAAAACGATGGCTTGTTTATAATTCTGGTTGCCCTCACCCCTAACCTCTCTCCCGAAGCAGGGGATCGGATTGGCATTATATGAAAATGAAGTGAGCGCCCAACCATCACGGAGCAAGGTCTCTTGCCCTGCTCATTAGTCCTGAAAACGCCTTTTATTATGATTTATAATGGACTATACTATTAAGAAAATCGACCAACTATAATGGAGGCACAAATTGAGCGAAGGAAAACCACTTCACTTTTTTATAACCGGTGGATCCGGGTTTTTAGGGATTAATCTGATCCGATATTTACTGGATCGCGGCCATCTAATAACTAATTTGGATTTGGTGGAGTTTACCTATCCGGATTGCAAAGATAGAATCACGAGTTATCAGGGAGATATACGGAATCGAGAGGATGTGGTCAAGGCAATGCAAGGAGCGGATATTGTTATTCATTGTGCAGCCGCACTGCCATTGTATCCGCCAGAGGAGATCTATTCGACAGATATCGAAGGCACTCGCATCGTTTTGGAAGAAGCGCAGAAACACGGGGTTGACCGCTTCATTCACATCTCTTCAACCGCAGTGTATGGAATCCCCGACCATCACCCATTGGTGGAAGAGGATGCTTTACAAGGGGTTGGCGCTTATGGGGAAGCGAAGGTTGCCGCTGAGAAATTGTGTTTGGATTTCCGTGATCAGGGTATGTGTTTGAGTATCGTCAGACCGAAATCGTTCATTGGTCCGGAGCGCTTAGGTATCTTTGCCATGTTATATGAATGGGCAGCAGAGGGACATAATTTTCCAACGCTAGGCACGGGTGATAACCTGTATCAATACTTGGATGTCGAAGATTTATGTGATGCAATTTATCTTTTAGCGACATTGCCCAAAGAGAAGGTCAATGATACATTCAATATTGGTGCGAAGGAATATGGAACGCCAAAAACAGACTTTGGTGCAGTGTTAGATGCTGCCGGGTATGGCAAACGGGTCATTCCGATTCCAGCCAAACCAGCCATTTTGATACTTCGCATGTTGGAGAAAATCGGAGTTTCACCCATCTATAAATGGATCTATGAAACTCTGCCTGAAGAGTCTTTTGTCTCCATTGAGAAAGCGGAAAAGGTCTTGGGGTATTCGCCAAAATATTCGAATATTGATGCGCTCCTTCGAAATTATAAATGGTACCTGGAAAATATCGAAGAGTTGAAGAAGAATGAGCAGGGCGGGGTGACCCACCGTGTGCCTTGGAAGCAGGGTGCCTTATCGCTGGCGAAGTTATTCTTTTGATAATCTACTACCGCCGCAGTCTAAAAACAAATTGGCGGAGGCTGAGGCAATTCAAAGAGGAACGATTGCCAAGCGGAGATGGTGAGGCTTGAACAGTAAAGGTATAATAGGGTTAACTTGAAAAATTGTTCAATAAGGTTATTACTAACGTGTCAATAATTGTAAGTTAGGTAGGAGGTGTCAAATGAATGGTAATCATAAATCTCTTGTGGTCAATCCGAATACTGCGGACATAGAAACATTAACCCGTATACCCGGCATTGGCGGGGCGTTGGCGCAGCGTATTGTTTCGGCGCGCCCGTTCGAAACAATCGAGGACATGCAGAAGGTGAATGGAATTGGTTCCGCATTTCTGGAACGCATACG
>DUEG01000152.1 GCA_011176615.1 Anaerolineae bacterium
CAGGGAACGAGTAAAAAAATTTCTCTCGGAAGTAAAACAAGAAGGCTATAAGGATGTTCGTTTGGTTGGAAATGGGGATATTGCTGAGATATGCCGATTGACTTGTTTGGAGGCAGGCATAAATATTGAAGATGCGCCAAATATTCCAACGTTGGAAATTCAGGGCTGGAAAGTTTACTTGACTTGGAGTGAACCTCATGACTGAAAAACAGCATGTATTAATTACTGGCGGAGCCGGATATATTGGATCGTATCTCGCTGGGAAATTATTATTGCAAGGATACAAAGTCACAGTTGTAGATGACTTGCTTTATGGGGGAGAGTCTTTATTGGCATATTTACCAAACAAGGATTTTCGCTTTGTAAAGGCTGATGTATGGGAATCGCGAGCGCTGAAATCCGCGATTAATAAGCAATGGGCTAAGCCGGTGGCTGTCGTCCATCTTGCTGGCATTGCGGGATTCCCGGCATGTCAATCGGTTGGTCGTCAAGTCGCTTGGCGGTATAACGTGGAAGCCACTCAGCATGGTTATGAACAAAGCGCTGATTTAGGTATCGATAGATTTATCTATGTTTCTTCTTATAGTAACTATATTTTGTCAACCGAAGGGGAAATTGCAACTGAAGAGACTCCACTGAATCCGCAGTCACTGTATGCAGAGACTGAGATTGCGGCTGAACGATATCTTCTAGCGAACAAAGACCAATCGATCGCGCCTCTGATCTTTCGAACAGCCAATCTTTATGGTCTGTCTACGCGCCCAAGATTTGATTTGATAGTTAATCAATTTGTGTATGATGCATATTTCAAGCATGCATTAATGATTTATCAACGAGGTTACTTACGTTCGTTTATTCATATTGATGATCTTGTTCATGGGATTATTCTCGGTTTGCAAGCCCCCCTGGAGAGAATCCGTGGTGAAATCTATAACATTGGTTCAGAGAAAGGAAATTTATCAAAGGATGAAGTCATAACATTTATTCTTAAACGTTTACCTGAAACAGTGGTTAATTACAAAGATCTTACTTTTGGGGGAGATATGCGGGATATACGCGTATCGTTTGCAAAGATAAAGAAGGAAATGAGCTTTACTACCAAATATACTGTTGATGATGGTGTTAAGGAAATTTTACATGCGCTTCGTTTTCAAATCATAAGCAGTCCAAGCGATGTGCGTTATAGAAATGCTCATTTTATCGTGCAGTGATTTACAATGTGATGATTTGGAAATTTATATCAATAAGCATAAGGAAATATGTTAATGAAAAAAGCACTTATTACGGGAATAACTGGTCAAGATGGTTCATACCTTACTGAGTTATTACTCTCAAAAGGCTATGAAGTGCACGGAATTATTCGGCGGTCTAGCACTTTCAATACCAAGAGAATTGACCATATCTATCGTGACCCTCACAATGGCGAAATCGTCAAACTACGTTTGCATTATGGTGATCTTGCCAGTCAGGGATCATTATTAGATATTATTTACAATGTACAACCGGATGAAATATATAATCTTGGCGCTCAGAGTCATGTGCGTGTGAGTTTTGACTTGCCAGAGTATACAGGGGACGTTACGGGTTTGGGAACGATCCGCATTCTTGAAGCCATTCGGAGAAGCGGAATTAAAACGCGTTTCTACCAAGCCTCCTCAAGCGAAATGTTTGGTAAAGCAAATCCACCGCAAAATGAGGAATCTCAATTTGAACCCCAAAGTCCATATGCAGCGGCGAAAGCATATGCATTTTGGGTAACACGAAATTACCGTAATGGGTATGATATTTTTGCGAGTAATGGCATCCTTTTTAACCATGAATCCCCCCGTCGCGGCGAAACCTTTGTGACCCGAAAAATCTCTCGAGCCGTTGCTCATATTAAAGCAGGAAAACAACAATATCTCTATTTGGGGAATTTAGACGCGAGACGTGATTGGGGCTATGCACCTGAGTATGTCGAAGCAATGTGGATGATGCTTCAGCATGATGAGCCATTAGACCTTGTTATAGGTACTGGGGAGGCTCACACAGTTAGAGAATTCCTTGATGAAGCATTTGGTTATGTGGGTTTGGATTGGCAGCAGTACGTACGGATTGATGATAGATATTTAAGACCTACTGAGGTGGATTACCTGCTTGCAGATGCTTCTTTTGCTAAAAAAGTTCTTAAATGGCAGCCAAGAGTTCATTTCCATGAGTTGGTTAAGATCATGGTGGATGCTGATCTTGAGCGGATTGGATTAGATGCACCTGGTGATGGAAAACGAATTTTAAAGGAAAGATTCGATGGTTGGCATTATTGGAAAGATCAAATTGTAAGCATGGAGAATTAATGATGAATAACAAAACATATCCAAATCCGCAAGAATTTTGGGCGGATAAACGCGTTTGTGTTACTGGCGGGGCTGGATTTCTAGGTTCTTTTCTATTGGAACGGCTGAGAGAGAGAGGCGCAAAAGATATTTTTGTGCCTAAGATTGAGCAATACGACCTTACTGATATTGAGAATATCCGTCGAATGTTGGATGATGCCAAACCTGATATCATCATTCATTTGGCTGCTCTTGCGGGAGGCATTGGTGCAAACAGGGCGCGTCCTGCTGAATTCTTTTATAAGAACTTGATGATGGGTGTACCCCTAATGCATGAGGCATGGAAAAGGCAAGTGGAAAAGTTTGTGGCGCTAGGTACCATATGTGCTTATCCAAAATTTACGCCAGTTCCCTTTAAGGAAGAAGATCTTTGGAATGGTTATCCTGAAGAGACCAATGCGCCATATGGTTTAGCAAAGAAGATGCTTCTCGTCCAGGCACAGACTTATCGTCAGCAATACGGTTTTAATGCAATTTATTTGCTCCCGGTTAACCTTTATGGACCGCGTGATAACTTTAATTTGGAAACATCGCATGTGATTCCAGCCTTAATACGGAAATGCGTCGAGGCACAACAAAATGGAGATGACCATATCGTTCTATGGGGTGACGGCACACCAACAAGAGGTTTCTTATATGCTGGGGATGCTGCGACTGGGATTGTTCTTGCCGCGGAGCGATACAATGATAGTGAACCTGTCAATTTAGGTTCCGAAATGGAAATTAGCATAAAGGATTTGGCTAACTTAATTGCCAAATTGACCGGCTTCGAAGGCGAGTTCATTTGGGATACTAGTAAGCCAAATGGTCAACCAAGGCGGGCTTTAGATGTTCACCGCGCCAAGGAATTTTTTGGTTTTATGGCACAAACGCCTTTTGAAGAAGGTCTCCGCAGAACAGTCGAGTGGTATCGAGAGAATCAGGACAAGATAAATTAGCATGGTTAAGAATCATTCTGCAATCCCTTCAAAGGATGGCGTGCTTGTCCTTCGACCGACGAAAGGATGGGCAAATTTAAACTTACGTGATTTGTGGCAATATCGCGAATTGATTTATTTTCTTACTTGGCGGGATATTGTGGTGCGTTATAAGCAAACCATCTTGGGTGCAGCATGGGCGATAATAAATCCTGTTGTCAACATGATTGTCCTTGAAGTAGTTTTTGGACGTTTGGCGAATATGGGCTCCGAGGGTTTGCCCGGACCGATCTTCAGATATGCTGCGGTTATGCCATGGGGACTGTTTTCCAAGGCGTTAGCCACATCGGGACGCTCGATGCTCTCTAATCGGAGCATGATCACAAAAGTTTATTTTCCAAGATTGATTATTCCAATAGCATCAGTACTCGGTGGTGTTGTAGATTTCTTAATTTCCTTTCTAGTGTTACTTGGGATGATGTTTTATTGGCATGTAGCGCCAACAGTTAATTTATTGGCATTACCTTTGATTATCGTTTTAGCGTTGACGACTGCTCTTGGGGTGGGGCTATGGCTTTCTGCTCTTAATGTGTTATACCGGGATATTGGTTATATCTTGCCGGTTTTGACTCAATTGTTACTGTTTGTCTCACCTGTTGGGTATTCGACCAGCACAGTTGGTGGAAAATGGCAAATTTTATACTCATTGAACCCAATGGTAGGTGTCATTGAAGGTTTCCGTTGGGCTGTATTAGGTATTACTCCGGGAACAGTAATCCCATTATGGAATTTGTTGGCAATATCGGTTGGTGTGTCTCTTGTTATCTTAATTAGCGGATTATTTTTCTTTCGCCGTATGGAGCGCACATTTGCAGATATGGTTTAAATATAATAAATATCCTGAAAGATTGTATAAACTAATAATAGGCAATGATATTTATCCATGACTGATTTAGCAATACGTATTGAAGATTTAGGGAAACAGTATAGGATTGGTGCTTCTCCACAGAAGTACCAAACTTTTCGCGATACATTAGTTAATTTTGCCGCTGCCCCCATACGTAGAATACGTAAAAGTCTGCCTATTATGAATAATGATGCTCAGACAATCTGGGCATTGCGACATATTAATTTTAAAGTAAGAGAGGGGCAAGTTCTTGGTGTGATTGGTAGAAATGGCGCGGGTAAGAGCACGTTATTGAAAATCTTATCCCGGGTCACAGAGCCGAGTGAGGGAGAGGTGGTAATACGTGGCAGGGTTGGTTCTCTGTTGGAAGTTGGCACAGGTTTTCATCCGGAATTGACGGGCAGAGAGAATATCTATCTCAACGGTGCAATCTTGGGTATGAAACGGACTGAGATTGATAAGAAATTCGATGAAATCGTTGCTTTTTCAGGAGTGGAACGTTTCATTGATACCCCCGTAAAACGTTACTCGAGTGGGATGTATTTGCGTTTAGCATTCTCTGTGGCAGCGCATCTGGAACCGGAGATCTTGGTTGTGGACGAGGTCCTTGCAGTTGGTGATGCTGAATTTCAGAGAAAATGCTTGGGTAAGATGAGCGACGTGGCACAAGAAGGAAGAACAGTTATATTCGTAAGTCATAATATGTCCGCTATTTTAAGGCTTACAGAGGAAACGATTGTATTAGATAATGGAAAACTTGTTTTTCAAGCACCGACTGCTGAGGCTGTGGATTTTTATATGGCATCTGGTTACCAGAACATTGGTGAACGAACATGGAATCCTGAGGAGATTCCTGCTTCAGCAAATCCTTTTCGACCAATTGCCTTACGGATTCTCAATCATAAATCCAAAATTGTTGATAGCGTAATATCTTCAGAGCCGGTGACATTCGAGGTCGAGTATGCTCTTAATAAACCCATTAAAGGACTAAGGGTTGGTTTGTACTTGATGAATATGCGTGGTGAATTTGTGTTTACAACTTTTGATACGGATGACTTGGATACCTATGATGAATTTGCCATTAGAGATGCAGGAACATATATTAGCCGTTGTATGATACCGAAGGATTTGCTCAACGAAGGGAGATATGTAATTGGCATAAATGCGAGCACATATCGTGTAAAACGCTATTTTCAAGATGAACGTGCACTTGTTTTTTCGGTGGATGGTATTGGCGCACCTGGGAAACAATGGCCTGAACCACGTATGGGTCTAATTCGCCCACGTTTGGATTGGCA
>DUEG01000153.1 GCA_011176615.1 Anaerolineae bacterium
CAGAATTTGAAAAATACCATACTTCTTGGTAGTGCTGAAAATATGGAGGAAATACCAGATAATTCATTACATTTAATGGTCACTTCACCGCCCTATAATGTCTCAAAGGATTACGATGATGATTTATCTTTGCGTGAATATCTTAACATGCTTCACAGAGTTTTTTCGGAGACTTATAGAGTTTTAGTAAAAGGTGGGCGTGCTTGTGTTAATGTGGCAAATTTGGGGAGAAAACCATATATTCCCCTCTCAGATTACATATCTAAGATGATGATAGATATTGGTTTTTTAATGAGGGGTGAAATAATATGGAATAAGGGGGCTGGAGCGGGTGTTTCGATGGCTTGGGGAAGTTGGAAATCGGCTTCAAATCCGGTATTAAGAGATGTCCATGAGTATATTTTGATTTTTTCGAAAGGATCATTCAAACGGGCGAAAGCAAATGGCAATGAAAACACCATTGAAAAAGAACAATTTATGGCGTGGACAAAGTCTGTTTGGGTGATGAATCCAGTGTCGGCAAAGAAAATCGGTCATCCTGCGCCTTTTCCGGTCGAATTACCTTTTCGTTTAATTCAACTTTATACATATAAAGGTGATATTATTTTAGACCCATTTATGGGAAGCGGTTCTACAGCAATAGCCGCGCTCAAATCTGATCGTAATTATGTCGGTTTTGATATTGATCCCGAATATGTAAAACTTGCGGAAGAACGTATTAGCCGACATAAAAGTCAGATTAGAATGGAAATATTAGAAACTCAATCCAACTCGTAATTGAGAAATCCACTTATACTTTTCCACAGTTCATTCAGGTAATATTTGATACCAAGTCGTCTGTCTTTAGATAATTAACATTAATTCAATCCTTTGCCAGCGTTACCCCACCAACTTTCACCCGGGTTTGTGTAGTGCGAATTTCCAAAATTCGATCAATAATAATATTATGAAATCTTGCTAAATATGGCAAACGGGTGAAACTCTCATTGGGTGGGTATATTATTCTCGGCGGGGAATTTGTGTTAAACTTAGAGGGAGGAAATGAAAATGGTACTCCGACGTATTGTTGATGTTGGTCATATTATTCAAAACGCAGTTATCTTTGATGTTAAAAATTGGTCTGGAGACACGATGAATTCTGAATCGTCTTTGCTACAAGCCGTAGAGCGGTTGTTCTCGTTGTTAGAAGAACGGAAAATTCACTATGTATTGGTTGGGGGAATCGCCCTGTTGCGGTATGTGGATGGGCGTAATACTCAGGATATTGATTTGATAATGGCTCCTTCCGCTCTGAGAGAATTACCAGAAATAAGCATATCCTCTCAAGATAATTATTTTGCGCATGGGGAATTTGAGGGTTTGCAAATTGACCTGTTACTAACTGAAAACCCGTTGTTCAATGAGGTGCAACAGAAATATGTACGGTTTGCGGATTTTCTGAACAGGAAAATGCCTTTGGCAAGTGTAGAGGGACTATTGTTGTTGAAATTATATGCTTTACCGTCATTGTACCGGCAGGGGAACTTTGTGAATGTGGGGATTTATGAGAATGATATAGCCGTATTGATGCACGCGTATAAACCTGACATATTAAAATTGTTGGGCGTGCTTTCACATTACTTGAGTGACAATGATTTGGAAGAATTGAAAGGAATTGTTGGAGAAATAAAACAGCGCATTAAACGTTTTGAGGAAAGCAATTGAGCACAGCGAAAAAGGTGCAACCGAACCTGTGTGAGGTCGATTCGCCTTCGCCTGGAAGGTAAACAACGCGTATTTCCCAAATTCAGTTTATGATAAAATATTGAAACTTTACCAAACAAGGCAAGCATGTAAAATCCGTTAAATTAGAATATATCGATGAGCAATAATTTGTGGATCAAAAAAATCAAAACATTGATTTCCAACCTGCAATTCCCAATTTGGACGATACCGATATTCTTCCTGGTAGAGACAGTCATTGCTTACGGTTTGATGGGAGCGTTTCAAGGTTTTTATTTTGATGATTGGCCGATGATCTGGTTAATTAAATCGGGCGCAAATTATTGGGGGTTCTATGCCTACGATAGACCATTTTCTGCTTGGACTCTTTATTTAACAGCACCGATATTAGGAACGAATGCTCTGGCTTGGCATGTTTTTTCGATTTTGTTGCGTTGGCTGATCACCTTGTCTATCTGGTGGGTTCTAATTCTGATCTGGCGCAAACAAAAACGAATCATCACCTTGATAGGCGTATTGTTTGCAGTCTATCCTACTTTTGTCCAGCAGCCTATCTCGGTCGCGTATAGTCAGCATTTCCTCACCTATTTACTATTTCTGCTCTCCTTTGGTTTCATGTTATCAAGTCTTGGGGGTGATAAGCGTAGATTCTGGGTTTTTACACTTCTCGGACTGGTTGCCCAAGGGTTGCATTTATTTACCATGGAGTATTTCTGGGGTCTGGAATTTGTGAGATTCCTGGGACTTTATTTTACCTTTGCCCAAAGAGAAGATTCACGCCCTCGGGATATTATCCGTAAAGCAGGAAAAATATGGTTGCCCTATCTGGTTGTTTTTATCGCGGCGCTAATCTGGCGTATTTATGTTTATTCGCCAATCGAAGATCCTAATGAATTGCGTCTTTTGGCAATGTTCCTAAATGAGCCGCTCAACACATTGCGCCACTTTTTTGAGATGATTTTACAGGATTCGCTGCAAATGACCATCAAAACCTGGGATAAAACCTTACAGATTAGCCTGATCGATCTTAAAGATAGGTTCCTAATGCTTGTATGGTTGGTTGCGTTCA
>DUEG01000154.1 GCA_011176615.1 Anaerolineae bacterium
ATCGTTTTCGCAATTTAATTGGGCACTGATAGCATTTGTTGTCGCTCCATAGTTGTTATTTTGTTCCTTGATACAGCGAGCCTCGATGCTTATGGCTAATTCGATGTATCCTAAAGGGTTGTTTGGGCGCATTGTAATGTAATTCTTATAAGCCTTGATTGCCTGGATAGGTCTGTCAAGTAGGCAATTTGCACGCCCGAGTTGAAGATAAGCATATGCGAACGATGGGATGTCCTTAAAATCCAGTGCTCTAAGTAAGTGGCCGCGCGCTCTTTGAACATTGTCTAGTTCAGTTTTTGAAAGCGGTTGGTGGAAACAATAGGTGGTGACAGCGTTTTCGTCACCTATTGATTGGATTACTTCATGAATGTAAACCCCACCTTTATTTATATGATACAAGGCAATAAGGTAACTAGATGTAAAATAGCCGATAATTGTGATGAAGAGAACAACAAATCCGATGATGATGAAGAAAACTTGGCGCTTCATGGATTTAAGAATTAACAGATGAACAGTATTTTGGCTGTTTTCATGCGCGAGATCTGTTTTTGGAGATGAAATATCTTGTGCCATCATAATAACCATCGAACCATGCCTTAATGCTCGGCAATCATGAATACATCAACAACAACCGGCAAGTGACGAAGCAACCTATTATAATCCATGAGCAAACAGACTCGGATGAAATAAAACGAAAAGATTAAACAAAAATCAGCCGATGATATAATATACACGATTATGGCAGAAACCAAGGGTCTAAGTGAACGGGAGCAGGAGATACTGGCGTTAGTTGCTAATGGCGCAAGCAATAAAGATATTGCCCGCGAATTAGTGATCAGTATCAATACTGTCAAAGTTCATCTACGAAATATTTACGGCAAACTAGGGATCTCTTCTCGTTCTGCAGCGACATTGTATGCGGTACGGGAAGGGATTGTCTCACCTAATGGTGAGAATGGCAATTCTTATCTCGAGAACAAGGAGTATATTCCAGGAGAGGGGGGGAGTATTAGAGGATTTCTACATCTGCTATGGAGCAAACCAAAACAACGAATGGTTATTCTTGTTTCATTGATTATCGTTTTAGGATTGCTAGGGTTTGGTTTTATTTGGGGATGGAAAATAATCGCGGAGAATCGAGCCAATGCTAATAGGGAACAAGTCTCAAATGTAGAGGTAGAATTAAACCGCTGGCATGAATTAGCTGAAATGATCACTCCAAGGGATGGCTTGGCTGCGGTAAGTTATGAGAATAAAATCTATGCAATCGGTGGGGAAGCATCAGATGGTGTTATTGGTATTACCGAGGTGTTTGATCCGGAAACAAACGAGTGGAGCCGAGTTGCAAACAAACCGATTCCAGTAAGTGAGATCTCTGCAGCGATTGTTGGTGGGAAGATTTATGTACCGGGTGGCAAGCAAAAAGATGGTATCCCAACAAATATTATGGAGGTTTATTACCCGCAAGAAAATATTTGGAAAACCTCCAGCCCCTTACCAATTCCGCTGAGCGCTTATGCCCTTGTTTCCTTTGAGGGACGCTTATTAGTATTTGGTGGATGGGATGGGGAGAAATATCGGAATGATGTTTATGAGTACAACCCATCTTTGGATCGATGGACTAAACGTACATCGATGCCACACCCTAGGGGATACCATGGCGCCGCAGTGGTCAACGGGAAAGTTTATGTGGTTGGTGGTTATGATGGTGATGCTTATTTAGCAGATACTGATATTTATTCGCCGGATGCTGAGTTAAGGGATGAAGATCCGTGGAAGACTGCGGAGATGATGCCGCAACCCAGAGCGAAATTTGGTGTACTCAGCATAGCGGATGTTATATATGTGTTTGGTGGCGAGGGAATGGGTGGCGATATGTTGCCTCCATTACGATATTTTCCCCAAGATAATTCATGGAAGGAATTTAAAGCGCCGGACGAATCATATTCTGAAAAATTTGGTTTAGCACTGTTGGGGACTAACATTTATCTCATTGGGGGAATGGATCAGGCAAATAAACTTTCTTCTATGGTTTCATCCTATGAGGCTGTGTATGTGGTTCGAGTACCAATTTACGTAAGGGATGGTGGACAGTAAGAGAAACGAGGGGGATAAATTTGTCAGAAAAAACTTGCAGTAAATTTCATTGGATTCAGAAAAGATTTTTGTTATTATTTGCTTTTATCAATAATTAGTGCTGTGTCATAGAAAAATCCAACAAGGGGTATATTTCTGGCTTCATTTCCATAATAGTTCTGATCAAATTCGAAGGATTCCCATTCAGTCCCCTCTAATGGCCCAAGCATGATGCCGATACGATGTGATGCTTCTAAGGGTTCTACAGTGATATTAAAGATACCATTTTCATTTGTGATTGTTTGTCCAAGATATTCTCCCATGAAAGTTATATCCAGAAGTATGATTGGAACATTAATTGGGCCTTTACCGCTAATCTTGGTATCCCCTTCATAAATTGGTTTATCTAGTTTAAAAGGGGTTATTGTTATACTCGTATTTCCATCATCCATAACCTCTGGTACTGGATAACCCGCTTGTGTTATGACCGGCGATGGATATGGGTTTTCTGTTGGCTTGTATTCTTTTGGAGGTGGATAAACCTGGATATTTGTTTTCGTATTTTCTAAAGGAATGGATTGCTCAGAAAGAGTATTATTGCAACCAGTATTTAGTACTCCAATTATAAAAACAAGAAAACCAGATAAAATTTTTATTTTGTTATTCATGTGTTTCTTATATTTTACCATATAGGAGATTGATTGATCTTGTATACCTGGACTGGATAAAATAAAACAATGGGCCATGAAAATTACATTCACAGCCCATGATTTAATTAATACTTTTTTATAAGTTATTTATGGTGCCAAGTTGAAACCTTCGTAGTTGTTATTATCTTGCTCAAAGCTAGCACCAGGGGTAACGGATTCGTTGGCAATAGCAACAATGGGTTGATCAGACGTAACCGTAACTGAGCAGTTTACATTAGCAGATGCAAATGGGTTTCCTGATGTAAACAAACTGCCCTGGGTGCTTGGATGATAGAATAGAACAGCTGCACCTGCGTTAACTGTTTGTGGTTTAGAAATGGCTGTAAATGATGAGCCACCACTGCAGACGAATGTCGCCACAATGTTTGAGGCTTGCGCTGACCCAATATTCTGAATTTGAAGCCCTGTTCGCTTACTGAAGCGATCATCCTTGAATAGGGGAATGCTGATTTTTGTGGTTGCAGAACCTGCAGAGATAGCCGATGAGGTAACTGCACGTTGACTATGACCAGCACTTACATAGGTACTCACGTAGGCTTCGTTTACGATCGCAACGATGTTATCAGTAGCCTCAATTGTTGCGGAAGCAGTGCAGTTACTTGGTAGGTTAGTGTGACCAGGAAGTTGGATAAATGTGTAAGATGCGCCTGGTACAACGGCAGTTGCTGTGTCTGTGTAGGAATTGCCTGCACAAGAGCCTGCAGTACCAGCATATTTAACAGTTATATTAATGTTTCCGCTACTGACATTTTGGACCTGAATGCCAGTGAAGCGATTAAACCGAGAATTTTTGATAACTGGCGCATAGGCTTTTGTATCAAAATCAGCAAGTGTGAAGCCTCGAGTTCCCTGAGCAATGGTAGCAACAGCCTCAGTTGTAAAGTGTTCTACAACTGTACCCGCTAATGGCTGTGTAGATGTAACCATTAGGTTTCCAACTTTTCCATCATTGGTTGATGGGTTGAAAGATGTCGCGTCAAAAACACTAAAAGCGACCATCTGGTTAGGCCCAATTGAAGGCGTTGTGTATGTATGTGTGTCTCCGTTACGCATTACAAAGGTTGCTGTTGCTGTTGCTGCGGAAGAACCAGCATTTTGGATATAAAATGTGGTGGTCTTCCCATAGTGGTCACCTTTTGCTAATGGGAAATAAAGCGTAGTATCAACCATTTCGTGACCAATACCCTGATATTGGGCAGCTGCTTTACCACCACCTACACCAAGACTACCGCTTTGGCGATTGGTTATGTTAACAATGGCTTTGATTGGTTGATCAGCGCTGGCAACAGCAGAGCCCTGGAAGCCATCTGGCATACCAGTAAAATTATTAGGCGTGAACGTGAAGGCTGCACCTGATGCTATTGTTGTTGTGGCATTATAGGTAGTAGATGAGGATTTATCATAGGCTGTTACAGTAACATTGGCGTCAGAAGAACCTACGTTTTGAATCTGTTCACCTGACCACCAGCCGCTTCCTGGTAATGCGCCTTGCGCAAATGCGACAGTAGCAGAAACTAAAACCGCAGCAAGTACAAGATATGTGATCAATTTCTTCATATTTATTCCTCCATTTTGTGTATTATTAATATTATTTGCTCTGAATAATAGGATAACAGAATATGGAAAGTGTTGACAATAACCCATTAGAGGTATTTATGCCTTATATTGCTAATTAAGGTAACCCAAATCACTTAATCGCTGCATTAGTTCATGTTCTTCAGACTTTGATAGTTCTTTGGATGGTGACACGGATGTGTTATTTTGTGTGTCGATGAAGTTGACAGGTATGTGTGCTAAATTTACATTTAACCATTCGTGTAGAACTTTCCCATCAATCCGGGTAGGAATAGCACAATCTAGTAAATGCAAAACAGTTGGAGTGATATCGCCGAGCCATGCTGTTGGCATTTCTCCCTTGGGAGGATTAAATGCAGGTCCAGAAGCGATTAAGATACCATTGGGTTTATGTCCGCCACTTTCATTTACAGGTGAAATTCCAAAAATAGCACCATGGTGGTTACCTAATTCAAAACCCAACCTTGTAATATATTTTAACCCTCGCATAACTAAAACCAAATCCGGTGCATTTTTGATGTGTGACCCACTATACAATTCGTTTTTATAGTAAATATTATCCACTACGGGAAGGCCATCTTCGGGGTCAATTAATCCTTTCAAGTCTTGAGTCAATTCTTTGATGAGTTGGTCATATTCTTTTCCTGAATGCACAATACCATGCGGCTCGCGCTCGGCGAGATTAATGTATATTTGTCCTTGGTAACCGAAACTGAATGCACGAGTTTTTCCCCAGTCTATTCCTTCATTAAAATCAGGCCACTTGTTACGAGGTAAGATTTCTATTTTGTCCCCAAGAAAATCTTTTACCCATTTTTCTACTTTCCCAAGATGGGTAGCGCGTAAAATCCGTGAAACATTGGAGCGCGTGACACCGAAACGGCTTAAAAACTTGTGTTGGGTTTTCACTTCGTGTGTTACAAGGTATCCTTTCTGTCTTAGCCATTCGTTTAAATAAACATCTTTATACAAGGGTCCAAAGCCATGGTCTGACATGATGATGATGTTGGTATCGTCGCCGGCTATTTCGATTAATTCCCCAATATATTGATCTAATTTCTGATATAGTTTTAAAATTGCATTTTTAAATGCCGAATCAGGTTCATACCTTGGATGGGTAGGATCCATATATCGCCAGAAACCATGTGAAACGTCATCGGTATCACGAAACACAACCATGAAGAAATCCCAGGAGAATTCTTGAATAAGTCGTTTGGCAGCTTGTTGAATACTTTCAATTAAATCAAAGGTATCTTCTAGAAATCCTTTTTCATCATTATCTGGATAGTACATATTTCTGTTAACACGATATCCTTGTTTTAACAGAAGGTCACTTAATGATGGAGGATAAGTAAATTGCTTGAAATTTGGTGTTCCTAATCCGCTTACGATAAATCCATTTACGGGTTCTGGTGGATAGGTCATAGGGACGTTAATTACACCAACCTTGCGATTCTGCTCACTTAATATGCGCCATAATGATGGCTCCGAAATATGTTGGCGTGTGGTTGGACGCAGACGGTAGCTGGATGTCTCACGATAAACAAAATCATAGACGCCATGCTTCCCGGGATTTGTGCCAGTCATGAATGTGGCCCATGCGGGAGCTGAAACAACTGGCTGAACAGAAAGTAGTTTGCCATAGGTTCCGTTTTTCATTAAAGCGTGTAAATTAGGTAGATAACCTGCTTGGGCCCATGGTTTGATCAAATCTAATGAAGCGCCATCTAACCCAATGATCAAAACACGTTTTTTGTTATTCATGATGACCTCTTAATACAGAATTGCCTTTGTTATTAGGGACTTCTGTAGGGTTTAATAGCAGTGCAAATATATCCAAAAGTCTCGTCTTTTGTTTTATCGAGAGGATCTAAATAAAACAGAAACAAAGGTAATATTAATTGGAATATCAAGCCGTTGATGGCTCTTAATGGCCAGGTCCACCGCCGTCCTTTCATCCCGCGGGGAAAGAGCCAGTAATTAATATTTTGTAGTTGAAAAGACAAAAACCAGAAATATCCTCCCATAGGTTTTATTTCTTCTACTATTAAATTGGCTTTTTCAAATAAAAATTTCAATCCGAAAGATGTGTAGCGATAATAGTCATGGGGTTTTTGGTGTTGATGCCAGCTTTGTGGAGCAGATAGATATAGTCTACCACCTGGTTTCAACACTCGGGTTAGTTCTTTGATAACAATAAATGGCTCAGTGACATGTTCCAAAGTTTGCAAACATAATGCGACATCAAATTTATTATTTTCAAAAGGTAATGAGAATAAATTGCATATGGCGTCGAGATCACGATAATTCCAATCGACATCACCAACAGCAAGATCTACACCAATATAATTTGTATGAGCAAATTCTGGCTTGAAACGCCCTTCACCTGCTCCAGCGTCTAAAACAAATGCATCTGAAGGTGTTAATGCCCCTGCCTTTCCAATATAGTCATACAACTCATACACATTGACTTCAATTCGACGTTTTACCCATTCCGGAAGGAAGCGAGGGGCTCGCGTAAGCGGTTTAAGATGACCCGTTTTTCTGTTCATAGGTACCCCAAGGCGCGAAGATGATCTGTAATGATTTGTTCTTCTTCCTCTGTGAATTTATAACTGTCAAGCGAAAACTCCTGATTGTTAATTCTTTCAGTTATTTGCTTATATGCTTCAGGTTTAAAAATGTTTGTTAGAGGGGATCCATCCATAAAGGATGATGGTGGGATATTGATGAGGTTTAATAAAGTTGGTGCTATATTAGTGATTGAGGTTGATTTTATGTCCAAGGGTTTGATGGATGGACCTGACGCGATAAAAATACCGTCTGGACGGTGGGCCCCTGTAAGCGGAAGTGTCGTGAATTCCATATGACTGCTTTTTTCAAATAGCGGAGCTTGGCTATCATAACGTCCTCGTCCCCAATATCCATAATCTGCCCATTCAATAACCAAATCAGGTGCTTGTTCTAGATATGGACCTGTGTAAAGTTCTTCGCGACGATATATATTTCTGACGATAGATTTTCCATTTTCAGGGTCTTGTAAATTTTTGAGCGAATGAATTGCTTTTTTGATTATTTTGTTATACTCCTCCCCAGGCTCAACAATACCCATAGGTTCACGGCCCTTTAGATTGACGAATAAATTTCCTCCTGAGCCTAAAGCATAAAGTTGTGTCTTTCTCCAATCTACAGTAGAGGCATAAAGCACTGTTTCTATTTGACCTTTTATGAAGTCAAAATCATCTGATTTTAAATGGTTTCTCAAATATGCGCGTAGTTTCACTGGCATATATTGCCGATAGGCACTAGTAGCGTTACTTACAAATTTTGAAAACAATATTTTTAGTAACCCTTTTTTGCTACTTAAGAAATAGAGAAATTTTTCTTCAGCAAGCCATTGATTAAGATTAATGATTGCGTGCAAGGCTCCCCCTCCATGGTCTGAAACTAAAACGATGTTTGTTGGACGTTGTTCAGGTGATTGGTCTAGCAAATCGATAAGGGCACCAATAGTTTCATCAGCTTTACGATAGATATCTCGAATGGTGTGTTTGAAAGCACCATTGTCATCGTTTGTACTGGTTTCGTGAAAATGCCAAAACGCGTGTTGGGCTTCATCAATAGCCATAAATACTACCATGAAAATATCCCATTGCTCATGTCTCAGTAGGTATGAGCAAAGTTGTAGGCGGACATCAAAATCCGACGTGAGAGTTTTTGCATAGTCATCAAGGGGATTAGGATGTCGGGCATCATACTCTGGCATGACAAAATAATTGGGGGAAATTTCCATGAGTGTTTCGTAAAATGTAACCGGATATGTAAGTTGAGGTGTAACTGCAGGAGCAAAAGGCCCCCCGATCATGATCCCATAAACAGGATGGGGAGGAAAAGTGTAGGGTATATTTATTGCGATAACTTTTTTTTTGTAGTGACTAGCGATAGAGAAAATATTGGGAGCATGGATATCCGAAGCATTTGTAATTTCTATTCCATAGTCTCCTTCGCGGCGGTGCACGAAATCGTACAAACCATGTTTCCCTTGATTAACACCGGTTAACATTGTTGTCCACGCAGGAGCGGTTACCGGTTGTATGGTCGATCGCAGGCGCGCTCTTGCTCCTTTATTGAGTAACTTTTGAATATTTGGTAAAATGCCCTCTTTTATCCAGGGGTCAATTAAATCGAAAGTTGCACCATCCAATCCAATAATCAAAAGTCGGTTCTCTGTTTGTTTTTGTGACTTTGTATTTTCTATCATAATAAACAGGATTTAAAATGGCATCTGCAAGTGTTCCTTTTGTTTACATATTAAGGACAATACCTTTGAAAAAGTTAAAAACTATTAATTTGTTAGAAGGTGATTATAAAATTCTTCCATCATTAGGGTTAAGTTTTTCCATGATAGTTCATTCATTGCGATGAAATGTGCGTTTTGTCCGTAGTATTTGCGTTTGTTTTCGTCAGAAAACAGTTCTATGGTTGCTTGAGCAAGCGCTTTTGGATTTTCATTTGTTGTAATACCAATCTGGTATTGAGTGAAGAATTTTACCATATCACCGATATTTGTAGAGATTGTTGGCCGCCCTACTGCCATATAGTCTGTGAGTTTATATGGCCAACGCCCAATATTGGCACCACTATTTTTCATGGGAAGCCAACAAATATCACAAGCCGCTATATATTTATACAAATCGTTTTTATTACTTATTAGTCCGGTACGGATAACATTTTGAGTTGTCTTTATCCATTTTTCTATTGGACGATTAAAATAACCTATTAATAACAGTCGCACATTTGGTTTTTGTTGATTAATAATATTGAACGCTTTTGCCATTAAATGTGCGTCCTCAGTATAAATACCACCTACATATCCAATGATCTCATTATTCATTGGGATTCCGAGTTGGCTTCTTGCTTTTGAGATGGGAATCAAGGGTACAGAGCTAGGAGCCCCATTACGAATGAGTGTAATAGGTCGGTTTGGAGTGATAACAGTAGCTCTTTCGTATAAATATTGATTAATAACAGTATGCCCGTCTGCATAATGCCTGTAATATTCCTCAAAGAAAGTGTCCAAGGGGCGAACGATTGTACGAACCAATGGGTTTGGACGTGCCTCTACTGAGCCACCTCGTCCAAACCAATCAGCCCAATCAATAATGAGTTTTGCTCCTTTTTTCTTCGCTAATAGAGCTGGAAAAATCACAACAGGCCTACATTCGAATGCGTGGACGATATCAAATTGTTTATCCTTCAACCAATAAACACGGTTTAATGTATTCCAAAAATCCCATCCTGAACGCAGTGGTCCTGGAAGCAAATCTGGCATTTCGATGATTTTTAAACTCAGTTGGTCATATTGCTCTTGTCCCCATCTTGATTTTGGCGAGGTAGTAATTAATGTTACCTTGTGCCCGCGTTTCACCAATTCAATGCCAAAATTATAAGCACGCCAATATGTACCTTTGCCGGTCAGATTGAATACAATCATCAATATTTTCATCGTTTAATGTCTTTCAAACCATCCAGAATGCCACGCCAATACATGTTGATCGATTGATATTTCTTAGAAAGAAGTAGTTTTATGGTAGTTCTTATGGCGCTAATTAATCGGAAAGGAATGATGAAAAGAAACTGTGCTCCATGAGCATGTTTTACGAAATATCGTATACTGGAACGTGCCATCCAATATCTTTCATTTGGGGAATCGATACCGCCGCTACTATTCGCGGCTTTATGCCATGCGTGAGCGGAAGTAATTACAAATAACTTTAAACCTGATTTTTTAATTCGATTTGAAAAATCTAAATCCTCATAGTACATATAGAAATTTCCATCAAAGAAACCAACTTTTTGGAAAGTAGTACGTGGGATTAATAAAATACAAGCAGGGATAAAATCTTGTTCGATAAATGGGGGAAGGTTGGAACCTAATCTTTTACCTGAGTAGGTATCCTTTTTCTCTAAAAGTAATGGATTAATTTTTCCGCCAATAGCCCAGATTTTTTCTGGATCTGCATCATAAAATATTAGTGGCGCAATCGCACCGATATTTCCCTTTAGATAGTTGCTAAGGGTTGAGAGAGCATTCGGGGCAAGTGTTGCATCGTTGTTGATGATTAAGACTGCATCAGCACCTTGTGATAGTGCGTGCTTTATGCCAAGATTGTAACCCTGACTGAACCCCAAATTCTCTTTTAATGCGATGAGGCTAAAAGAATAACCACTATTTTGTAGTTTCTCTACCGAATCATCTGTCGAACCATTATCAACAACGATAATTTCAGGAACGCTAGGAATTTGATGCAATAATGATTCGACACATTCCAACGTGTCCCGAGGTCTGTTCCAGTTTACAGTCACTGCAATAACCTTCATTTTACCAACCCCTCGATAGTTTTGATCAAGTTTGCCCAACCATCATTGATTTTGGGGTTAGATGGAGGTAAGACAATGGCTTTTTCAATTGCCTGTGCTAGCGCAAGATAATCGCCAGACGGTATGACAAATAAGGGGTAAGCATCAAGAGGCTCGAACAGTTCTTCGTCATAAATTACATCACTTAATACAATGGGTAACCCGTAAGCGATTGCAATTCTTATTGCTGCGCTCTGTGAACCGGCTGTATAGGGAGCCACATACACATTTGCAGCGGAGAAATATAATGCTACTTGTTCATCAGGGATATAACGGTCATCGATGGTAACAATATTTGTCAAATGGTTATTTTTAATTAAGTTCAAATAAATATCTTTATCTTTCCAAAATTCACCTGCGATTACAAGATATACTTTTTTGCCCCTACTAATCAGATTAGCAATGGCTTTGATAAGAACAACGACTCCTTTATATTTCCTAACGATACCAAAAAACAAAATAATTGGAGTATCTGGTGGTAATCCTAATTCTCTAAGAGCAGCGTGTTTTTCGTATTTTTCCTTGGCAAGTAAATGGAAAAAAGGTAAAGGTGCGGTTTTGATTGTTTTGTTGGTAATCAACCCTTGCAAACGGTTTAATTCTCTTTTACTCAACGTGATGAACTTATTTGCCTGCGACAAGGCAATTTTGGTCAGCCAACGATCAAACATGGTTGATTCGTGGGGCATGGCGTTATGAATGATGTATATTATTGGTATATTATAGCGTTGTAGATAGTAACTAACGACAGCATTAAAAAATGCCCAATAAGTTGTCCACCATTGTAGTAAGACGATATCTGGTTGTAGTATACGGATGTGTCGCACAGTCTTAACCCAACTTAATGGATTAATTCCATCGATTATATACACTACGTTTTTTGGATTTGAATGTTTACTTGGGTCTTTGTCAGTTCTTCCGGGGTATAACTTTGCAGGATACTGCCTATGGTAAGAAATGATATGAACATCATGGCGGCTTGCTTCAAGTTGCTGCGCTAGAGTGAATGTGAAATGAGCAATCCCTCCACGGTACGGATATACAGGTCCAACTAATACTATTCTCATGGTTTTACTTCAAACACCCAAACAGCATCCTGGTGATAAATCAAGTGGTATTTATTACTCTGAACAAAAAGGGCTGGATTAAGTGTTGTCCCATTGTAATTCACTGTGCCGTGTTGCTGTCCAATGTAGATGTGGGTGATATTTCTTTGGTTCATTAATTCAAATACTTCAGGAGCGTCTACTTGCCCTTGGATTTGGAGCAGTTCCGCTAATCGGGAATCCATCTCCTTTTGCGTTTGGGGAAGGGGTTGTTCGAAATCAGTGTTTAGCGGATGCACTGAAGCCAAACGATTCGCGCTAAGAGGTAACCACCATCCACCGTCCGCCCCAACGCGTGCATTTACAAATGCAGTGAGTGAATTAATCCAAAACACAGAGTCGGGAGGCGTATTAATTTGAATCCATTCTCCTGCGAGCACGTCAGGACGAGTGAGCATCGCGTATTGGGTTGGTTGAATCTCGCGAATACGATTCGGGGCATTATATATTGCTAATACAAGGATTAGCAGGGTGATGATCGGATTCACTATCCATTTCGGCTTAATGGTTAAAGCAATATCTGCAAAGAGCATTCCTCCAAACCAAGCAGCCGGGATATATGCTGCGATGAATATCGCAAAATTGCTTAAACTATTTGTGCCCGGTAAGTTAATCCAGGCGGGATTGGCTGCTATGAAAAGTAGCAAGACCCATACTGCTAATGTAGCCGCCCAGCGCTTGCGCTGCCAAAGTGCAGTTCCTATACCAATGAACATCAATAACCAAACCCAATATGGTAAGTACGTATCTATTTGCCCAATATTGATATAGGATTGTGCTAAGGTAGGATTCTGTGACGGTAGTTTAATTAATTGTGCGCTGAAGAGGTGCATGATATTCCCGGAAAACAC
This sequence comes from Anaerolineae bacterium, assembly GCA_011176615.1. Lineage (GTDB taxonomy): Bacteria > Chloroflexota > Anaerolineae > Anaerolineales > UBA11858 > G519. The sequence continues at coordinate 12,739 of DUEG01000154.1, forward strand.
GCGGATAAACCAAGGGAGAAACAAAATCCCACTTGTGAAAGAAATTTTTGCGAGATTAACTAAAAGTGGTTTCCAGGTTTTCCAGGAAAGATGGGTGATGAGATAAGCCAGTATTCCAAGAACCCCAAATATAAGGACGCGATAGTGGGAGAGTCCTAAACCTGCCCAAATTATTCCGGTAATAATAATTTCTCGCCAATTGAGTTTTCGATTTTTGTCTAATAACCCCCAGGTAACCACTAACGCAATTGGCAGAATGACTTGACCAGCCAATTGTGTATAGCGTCCCCAATTTGTATAAAACATAGGCATAGGGGTTAATAATCCAGCAATCGTAATCGCGAAAACACCACCCCAGCGGTTTTTACTAATGCGTATTGCCATTGGGTAAATGGCAATAATGGCTAAGATGTTTAGCAATTGTCCTGTCCAGAGGGTGGCAAAACGCGCTTTTAAACCAGTTAACCATGCAAAAACTGCTGCAGCGCTGTGAAAACCAAAATGATAGGTAAATGTATCCACATTAGAAAAGGGCAGCCAAGAATTGAATAAGCCATGATTATTTAGAAAGAGTTGAAGTACTACTGTGTGTTGATATCCATCTCCCCACATTGCACCTTCTAAATTGCGAATCACCCAAAAGCGGCTAAAAACAATAAGTACTATGACAAAGAAAGCAACTACTTCGGGATGAAAAATAAAACTTGGCGAAAGTTTTATCTTGAAGGATGAAAATGATAAAACGAGTTTCTTTTTGTAGGTCAGGAAAAGAAGATAAATAATCGCTGCTATACCCGGTGTCCAAGCATAAGCCTTTCCAAGGTGCAACCCAACCAGGTCAGTTAGCAGGAATAATAGTGGATAAAGTGCTACGCTTATACCTGCTGATAATCCTATGACTATTATGGTGTTAATAAGAATATTGGTTGGTTTAGATTCATTCTGTTTGTCCGAAGTTTCACTAATTAGGACATTTTTCGTATCAAAAATTTTTACTTTACTCCATAGAAGAATAGCAAATCCAGGCAAAATGAATAAAAAGAACCCGATAATTAAATACCAAAGCCACTGGACTCCTTGTATTAATAGACCATTTACAAGGCTTTTCGGCTCATAATCAAGCAAGAAGGTTAGTTGTGATTCATCGTAGGGGTTTTCATTTCGGTATGATGATCCATCTAAATACACTTCTCGTGGGGCACGACCGACTTCAATTGGAAAACCTCCTTGCACCTCTAGAGAAAAATAATAGTACTTTTGTAAAGAATCCTTTTGTGGAGTGAATATGAAGCGGTAAAAACCGGATTTAGGGACTTGACTGAATGGAAAAGAAGCAGTGGCAATATCTTCTTTGGCAGTAGGAGATGTGCGAAGGTGAAGTGTTAAAACCCCCGTGGCTGTTTGGTTGTCTTGCTCTTTTGTTTGGGAAAGTGCTAATTCTACGCCGTTTAATCCAGCAAAGTTGGCAACAAAAGTTTGACCTATAGTACTACCTGGTTTCAGGA
>DUEG01000155.1 GCA_011176615.1 Anaerolineae bacterium
ACGTATGACATTCATCACGAATTCATCGGTACTTCCTTCACTACCTATAACAAGGTTTTTCTTTGTATAGTGATTTTTTAAGAATATTGTGGATACAAAGATATACCCTTTCGCAGTTTCATTTCAGCAATCTCAGCAATGTCTATCGACAAAACTTAAATAACAAACCGTTTTCTTGACATTCGTTTATGAATGTCAAGAACCACTCTGCGGTTAAGTAAGGATTTGGTTGATTGTCAATGGGGTAGAAGGATGTTATCAAGTAAAACGCAAAGAAATCTGGTACTGTCTTCCAAGGTACCAGGTTTTTTTATCATTTGGGAATAAACGCTTTCAACCAAAGAGGCAATGGTAATCGCAGTAAGTACAAGCCAGGGTAAGGACTTACCTTAAAATGAAGGGGGTTTTGGTAATGGAAGCAGTCCCTCTAAAAGTGTGTTAAAACTTGATGATTAAAGTGACAGTCACTTCACGAGCGACTGTCACTCTCATACGATTTACAATTGCGCCTTAAAAATTATGTGTGAATTAGTCACCCTACGCATTCATGGGGCGAACGAACATAAAGTACGCCGTAATCCAAGCACCTAAAACAATGCAAGTTCCTCCAAGGATGGAGCCAATCGAAAGCTGGGGGATACCGCTCAGGATATGACCAATGTTACAACCACTTGATGTAACTGCCCCAAAAGCCATCAAAAAGCCGCCCAGGAAGGTCTGGAGCAACATCTTGGCAGATGGAGCACGGATACCAAATTCCCCAGCAATGATGGCTGCTAGAAATGCGCCAACCACTGCGCCCAGAACTTCCAAGGCTTCCCAGGAGAACATTGTATCAGGAATAATCAAGGCTTTATTAATCCCAATCCATCCCCCGGTGATACCCAGGGGGTAGTTGCGTCCAGCGGCAGCTGAAAGAGGGAAAGCAATGATACCAATCACACCAATGACAATACCAGTCGCTAACCAGCCCCAACCGTGCTTAAAAATACGCGCTCCCAGTGAACTGGAGGAAGTTTCTTCATCTTCTGATTTTTTCTTGGCGCCAGCAATAATCCAGATTACGATGACAAGGATAGCAATGCCAAAAGCCATGACATAGTGCGGTACGCCAAAGATATTCGCCAGGGTTGGACTTTGACCATCGCCAATAACAACCTTCGTGTTGGCTTGTAAATATGCTGCTATAGGTTTCAGTACACCCATAGCCGTCATTAAACCACCCAGGCTAAAACCAACTACTGCTGACATTGCCCCTACCATACCTTCACCGAACCGATATGTAATGCCACTGGCGCAGCCTCCAGCCAGCACCATACCAACACCAAAGATCAACCCGCCAACAATATTGGCGCCCCAAAAGAGAGGTTTTGGATTCAATGTGATCACGCCTGTCAGGGCGAGAATCTCAAATCCGATCATCTCAACTAAAATAGCTATACCTACTGCCTTCACAAGAACATAATCCTTGAGAACGATGATATCCCGAAATGCTGAATTCATACAAAAACGACCACGCTGCAAGGCAAAGCCGAATACGATACCTACAGCTAAACCAGTCCAGGTAAGTGGGTTCATTATTACTCTCCTCTTATCAATTCAATCGTTTTGAATTATTTCAATCCCTGCGCTTCGATCAAGAAACGGTGATTGGGCCCATCCAATGGCTCAGAAACCAAGATTTTATGACCTTTTTTCTTGGCATTACGAGGAATTCGCTCAACGGAGAGCGGGTAATCCACAAGTACTTCTAGGATTTCACCCTTTTTCATCTTTTTTAGGGCGACCATGGTGTCTACGTCTGGGTAAGGGCAAATCTTGCCACGCTCATCGAGCTTTTTGTCTGGTGTGATATTTTCTGTCATTTTATACTCCTTTTATAAATTAGAAATTGTCGACCATTTGGATATCAGCAAATCTCTCAAAGATGGTATGCAATAAGATCATTGTTGTTATGAGGAAGATTGCTCTTAATAAGAGAAGTACTTGGTGGCGCCTTCGGCATCCAACAGGAAGTCAGATGCCATTCGCACTTCAACTTCTTCACGCAGATCTTCTGGGTTAATGCCTTTGTTTGGGATACCTAGTTCGCAGAGGATGAAGCGTCCATCCAATGTCACTATTGAATCATATAAATATATTGGGTCAGGTAAACCTGGTAGATCTTTAAGTTTTTCCAGTTCACCTTTGACCAGCGTTTTTGCTGCTCCAGGTTGGAAGAACATTAGCACCTGATCACCTGTAGCAGCCGCAGCCGCACCCATGACCAAGGCTGCCATAATGCTATCAGCATCACTATGATTGCACATTACTACGGTTTTATAGATTTCCATATCTTCATTCATAGATTGATCTCCTTTTGGGTATCAAGAAATCTCGGGACAATCGTTAAAATGCATAACCTCTTGGATACCAATTCAGTAATTTACTGGGGACATTCCTCACCGCCTCATATTTAATGGTTGAAGTAACCAATAGCATGCTCCCTTGTTACTTCAAGGTAGCCAGGGAACTAATGCTCTAAAAATTCCGTTGATCCTCGAGAGGTAAAAAATTCTATCACATTCATTCCTCCGAATGTATTATATCGCCTAATGGAGTAATCGTATGTGACAATCATCACGAATAAACCCTTATTTCTTTCCTCCCATTTATTATTACCCCAACAATTTCCCCCTAAAGCAAGGATTTCTCTTCTACAAAAATTACAATAAAAAAGATTCACTTAAAGATCACTCATCAATCAACACCATTTTTCGATAAGCGGTAAATATTTTAAATATTTTGTTAAAGAAGAACATTTCCCACCAAAAAGGAATCCACGCCCTCTCTTTTCACGATATCTCTAAAAAGGAGAGCTAAGCGACCTCTTTAACGCAAAAGATGCTCCTTTCAGAGCATTCTCTCTAGTACGGGGCTAGTACTCGAACCTGATACCTTCAGGTTATTATGTACCGGGTTTGTAAATTCAATACATTAAAGAAAAAAATAAGCGCCCAATAAGGCGCTTTAAGTAGCGGGGCCTGGACTCGAACCAGGGACCTTCGGGTTATGAGCCCGACGAGCTGCCACTGCTCCACCCCGCGTTGTTTTTCAGCGAACGGCATTA
>DUEG01000156.1 GCA_011176615.1 Anaerolineae bacterium
AGACATTGAAAGGATGAGGTGATAGATGGCGGTTGAAGTCGTTATGCCCCGCATGGGGCTTAATATGGAAGAAGGCACTGTTGCTGCCTGGCATAAGCAAGTAGGAGAAGCGGTTGAATCTGGAGAGATCTTGCTGGATATCGAGACCGATAAAGTAACCACGGAAATTGAAGCCCAAGCGGATGGTACCCTTGGGAAGATACTTGTTGAAGTGGGTGAAACTGTGCCGATTGGCACACCGATTGCTTATATCCTTGAAAAAGGGGAAGACCCGTCTGTATTGGAAAATCTGGAAGTGCGCAAGCCGTCTACGGATGTCCCTGTGCAAGCGACGATTAGCGCGCCTGCTGCAAAGAAAGCCGAAGAAACAGCCAAATCCAAACCTGCTAAAGTGCGCGCAAGCCCTTCCGCCAGGCGAGTTGCCCGGGAATTGGGCATTGATTTGCAAGATATCGTTGCACAGGGGCGCATCTCGGAAGAAGATGTGCGCCGTTATTGGGAAGAACAAAAGGGTAAGGAGGAAGAAAAGCCAAAAGCGACGCCGGTTGCCGCGCGGATGGCGGCATCAATGGGTATAAATCTCAGAGATGTGAAGGGGAGCGGTCAAGGCGGGTTGATTCGGAAAGAGGATGTGATAGAAGCGGCTTCCGTCACTTCACAAGAAGGTGATTTGATCGAAATCCATGGTCCTCGCAAGGTGATGGCGGAGCGTATGACTTATTCTTTCACGACAGCCCCGCATTTTTACCTCACCGCACAGGTCGATGTGAGCGCTCTTGTGGAACTCCGCAAGGGTTTGCTGCCTAAGATTGAAGCCTCTACAGGGAAACGATTGACTTATACAGACCTTCTGCTGTTCTTCCTGGCGAAGGCGTTACAGGAATTCCCTGCGGTAAATACCGCCTGGGAAGATGATAAGATTCGGCTGTATCACCATATCAACTTGGGGGTTGCTGTAGACACAGAGAATGGTTTAATTGTACCGGTTATTCATCATGCTGAAGCGCTCAGCCTGGATGAGATCGTTCAGTGGCGTGCTGAACTAGTCGATAAGGCTCGCAACGGCAAATTAGCCTTGGAGGATTTGGAAAACGGCACCTTTACCCTGACTAATCTAGGAACCTTTCGTGTGGATTTATTCAATGCTGTGCTCAATCCGCCGCAGGCGGCAATCCTTGCTGTCGGGCGGATACATGATGCTATTATTCCGGTGAATGGGAACCCCGCAATCCGTTCAGTGCTCGGCTTGTCGTTGACTTGTGATCATCGCGTAGTAGATGGCGCGCTTGGGGCGCGTTTCCTGACCCGTTTTGTGGAAATGCTAGAGGAACCTGTCGCTCATATGTTATGAACGATGGAATGACCTATTCATTCTTATCTCTCTCTTTTTTATGGTGTCCATTGCTGTCCTTCTCAATGGACACCAACTTTCTCTTTTTGAAATCTTTGTTTAAAAATGGTGACTCGGATGGTGAGAAATGACCGATCTTATTATTGAACTCGCATATGGGAACACGACGAAGCAATTTGTGATGAACGATGAAAATTTGCTTGGGATATATCATCTTAAGGATGTTGCTGAGACCCCGGATGAAACCCAGGTGCTTAAAGATGCGCTGGAAAATCCGATTGGTACATCTAAACTTCGAGAGATAGTCAAGCCCGGGCAAAAGATTGCCATTGTTACCAGCGACCTGACGCGTCCATGCCCTAGTGCCAGGATTTTGCCTTTCATCGTCGAAGAACTGGAGCAGGCGGGTGTACGAGACGAAGATGTGACCATCATCATTGCCTTGGGGCTCCATCGGGAGATGACTGATGCGGAAATTGGGCAGGTGATTCCAGCAGAGTACCGCCAGCGCTTCACGGTGCTCAACCACGATGTCAATGATGTTGTGCATCTAGGTGAAACGAGCAAGGGAACGCCGGTCGAATTATTCCGCCCTGTGGTCGAAGCGGATGTACGGATTTGTTTGGGAAATGTGGAATTCCATTATTTTGCGGGCTACTCGGGTGGAGCGAAAGCGATTTTCCCCGGGTGCGCCTCGAAAGCAGCAATTACTGCCAACCATAGCATGATGACTCGCCCGGAAGTACGCCCCGGTGTGTGGGAAGGCAACCCGGTTCGGGCTGATTTCGAGGAAGCAGTGGGCATCCTTGGCGTGGATTTTATCTTCAATGTAATCGTCAACGAGCATCATCAGATTGTTGGCGCGGTTGCAGGGGACATGATTCAGGCTCACCGAATTGGCTGTGAGATGGTCGCTGAGCGGGGGAAAGTATCTGTACCAGCGCAGGCAGACCTTGTGATCGCCAGTGCGGGCGGTTTCCCGAAAGATATTGACCTTTATCAGGCGCAAAAAGCACTGGAGAACGCCAGCCAGTTTGTACGTGAAGGGGGCATTGTTATTTTGGTAGGGAAGTGTGCGGAAGGATTTGGCAACCAGACTTTCGAGGAATGGTTCCTGGATGCCGAAAGCCCGCAGGCGATTCTCCAACGTATTCAGCAGGAATTCGTCTTGGGCGGTCACAAAGCCGCCGCATTTGCCAATGTGCAGTTGCGTCAGGATGTTTATTTGATTTCCGACATACCCCAGGATGTGATTCGACGCACGGGCTTGATTCCTTACGATGATTTGCAAAAAGCCTTCGATGATGCCATGAGTAAATTAGGGAAGGATACGAGCGTCATTGTGCTCCCGCAAGCGGGATCGATATTACCAAAGTTTGAATGAGAGGTGCAGGCATCACTAGTACCGGGGTTATTCTCATTTGGGAAAGATTCGTCGCAGAAAACTGTTGAGTTTGGGATTGAGAAAGTGTATAATTCTTGCGAACGACTACCATTTTGTCATCCATAATCTGTTGTGATGGAAAGCCATTTATTATTCCAAGGAGGTTGCTATGCAGAAAATAACTATGCTAGGTACGGGCTTGATTGGGATGTTCTATACAATGAGCCTGCAATCTGGACGAAGCCGCGACCGTGTGGAAGTGGTCTATTCGCGCACGGCGGAACATGCCAAGAAATTTGCGGAGGATTGGAAAATCCCTAGATGGACGGACAACCTCAAGGAAGCCATCCAGGACCCCGAGACAACAGTGGTTGTTATTGGGTTGCCCAACAACCAGCATGCCGAGGCAGCAATCCTGGCAGCGGAAGCGGGTAAAGCCGTGCTGTGTACCAAGCCATTGGCGCGTACAGCGGAAGAAGCCAAGCGGATTCTCGACGCGGTCGAGAAAGCCGGCGTGTTCCATGGATATCTGGAGGATTTGGTCTATACACCCAAGACGCTCAAGGCGCTCGCCTCGGTGCGTAGTGGTGCGTTGGGGAAAATCTTATGGGCTCGCTCGCGCGAAGCGCACCCTGGTCCACACAGCGATTGGTTCTGGGACAAGGAAATCTCCGGAGGCGGGGCAATCATCGATATGGGCTGCCATTGCGTAGAAATTGCGCGTAACTTCATCGGTAAAGATATTCGACCGGTAGAGGTGATGTGCTGGGCGGATACTCAGGTGCATCCTATCGAAGCGGAAGACAGCGCAATCGGGTTAGTGCGTTATGCAAACGGCGCAATTGGTCAATTCGAATCAGCCTGGACTTTCCGCGGCGGGATGGATTTGCGAGATGAGATTTCCGGCACCGAGGGCACAATTTGGCTCAATCACTGGCTGCGAACAGGGTTCGAAATGTTTACTTCTGTTGGCGAAAAAGGCTACGTGGCAGAAAAGGCAGAAGGCGAGACAGGCTGGCTCTTCCCCGTAGGCGATGAAATCGGTTCCCTGGGTTATATACCGATGTTCGAGGATATGCTCAACGCTATGGAGGAAGGGCGCAAACCGATGGAGGATTTCTATGATGGGTATGTGATCAATGCTATTCTCGATGCTGCGTATCGCTCTATCGAATCCAAGCGCTGGGAGCCGGTCGTTTTGGATGAATGGCGCGGCGTGGAGGAAGTAGAGACCGGTGTGAAGATGGAAGAATACGATGCAGACCATTACCTCATCAAGGAAGAAAAAATGCCCGATGGCAGGACGAAATTAATCCTCAAGGAAAAATCCAGCGGCAAAATCGTCCAAAAGGTGGTGGAATAAAGCGAGGTTTAATTGCACATGCTCAACCCAGCGCGGCTCTGTCAGAGAGCCGCGCTGCTGTGTTAAGGTAATAGAGCGTTTTGGTACCCACTTGCCATAAAAATGAAAACGTTGTAAAGTATTCTTGGATAACCAAGCAAATATTGTCGCTTGGAAAGCAGATCCTACTATACCTCAAGCAGGTTGTGTGGAATATGGGCAATATGAGGGAGTTGCGTTGATCAATTAGGAGCGATGAATTGTGAGTAAGGTGCTTCTTCTGGGGAATGGTTTGAATAATGTGACGAATAATTACAAATGGGGAAATTTAATCGATGATCTCATCTCTTATTTGGGATTGCGAAATATCGCAACGAAACAGAAACCATTTCCTCTGTTGTATGAAGAAATATATCTGTCGAATTTGAAGAACAAGAAAATTTCGGAATACGATATAAAGTCCTATATTGCTCAAAAGATTGGTGGGTTGTTGCCGAATAAGGTACATAAAAGCATAGAATCATTATCCATTTCGAATGTTCTCACAACAAATTATGATTATGTAATTGAACAGGCACTTGGATATAATAGCCAAGACTTATCTGATAACGGTGCTGTAAAACAAAGGCGCTATAGTTTGTTCAGGCATACAAAAGTGGGTGGTAAAAGGGTATGGCATATTCATGGAGAGATAAACAAGCCTAATACAATCCTGCTCGGCTTTGAGCAGTATGGTGGTCAGTTGCAGCAAATGCGAAATTACGTTGTGTCTGGTACTGGCAACGCGTATAAGAAGCGATTCGCTCCGCTTAAAGATAGGTTAAAGAAGGGTGATATTGAAATTGTCTCCTGGCTGGATTTGTTTTTTACGCAAGATATCCATATCGTTGGTCTATCTCTGGAATTTTCTGAAAATGATTTGTGGTGGTTGATTAATTATCGTGCTAGAAGGCGACTGGAAGGGAAAGGATTAGGCGAGAATACGATTACCTATTATTATTCGTCAACCGAGGAGCGAGGAAAACAATCAAAATTAGATATGCTTAAGGCGAATGAAATATGCCTCCATCCTATTGATAGGGGTTATGATTTGATATACTATCAGTGTGCCTTTGATCACTTGCAAGGTATTTTGCGATAAATATTCGGTCATCTGCTTTTGTGACATAAAGCGGGTTTACAATGAATTATTCGCGTTCTGAAGTCAACTGATTTGATGGTACATTAACTCTTGTTTGAACATCGGTAAAACGCTTGAAACGCATCCAATATTTATTGAATAAAAAGGAGAAGAATAATGTTAGTTATCATAAAAGAGAAATCAGAAATCATACAAAATCAGCAAGAATTTTCAAACCAACTCCGTCGTTATTTGACGAAAAAAATTATATTGAAAACGGGTTATCAAGGAAATTCTTTTAAGATTGAGGCACATACAGATGGTGATCTGTGGTGGCATACTGAGGAAATATCTGGTCAAACATCGTCACGACGCTATTGGAATGCTTTTGGACTTCTTTCATCCGAGAATCCATATTTTATTATTACAGAGATCAACATTCCAATTAACAAGATAGACCGAAGGGTTGGGGGAGCGTTTGCTCAGGACAATGTAAACAATTCAGTCATAGTGCTTCACAGAGGTACAATCGGGGGTGGTAGAAAAGGGATAGGTAAAAATGCATTTCTGAAATGGTACAAAAGGAATGCACCAGGAGATTTATGCAAAGTGGATGAAGAATTGCAAGAACCTACCACAATGATATCTGTATGCAGCCTCTCAAGCGAGAATTTCTTGAAGGATATCTATACATTTATTAAGAATGTACAGAATTTCAAGGAATGGGTTGTATCAAGTCAATAGATTGAAATATGGTACTGAGAAAACCTCATTAGTTTCATTTAGTACAAAATAATATTAAACGGATAATCACTTATATTGGCATGAGTTACAAACACCATAGGTGCAATCACGGGTATGAAAACGATAAGGAGGAATGATGAATAATAATCAAACAAAACTCCATTTTCGCGAAAAACCGATTG
>DUEG01000157.1 GCA_011176615.1 Anaerolineae bacterium
TTGTCCATCGCATCCTTGAGTGCTGTCTCGCCTTGGGGTAAGGCAATAGCCTGACCAGTCTCGGCGATAAAGTCGGTATAGATCACTTTAACATCCATATTCTTCTGAAGATCTTGTGCTGGACCGGCATCCAAAAAGGCAACATCAATCCGACCCGCTTTTAGATCAAGGGCAATCTGGTCTGTTCGTTCGTATCGGGATAGATTTTCCTCAGTCATCAAACCGGGGTCAATCAAGTTTTCGACCACCCAACTATCCAATGTCGTCCCAGACTGGACGCCAATTTTATATGCCGCAACATCTGTCGGCGTGCTAATCTCTATATCCGAATCGGGTGCGACAACAAAGGATTGCTTTTGCGCGTTGTAGGATTGGGTGAAATCTACAGATTGTTTGCGTTCGTCGGTGGCTGCCATTGCTGCAATCGCACAATCAACCTTGCGACCCTGCACTGCTGCAATTAGAGCATCGAAACCAAGATCCTGAATCTCTACCTCAACGCCCATGCGCTTGCCAATTTCTCGGATGAGGTCCATATCGTATCCGGCAAAGTTCCCGTCGTCATCGAGAAACTCGAAGGGGGGATAATCTGCCGATGTACCGACAATCAATTTGCCGCGTGCCTGAACCTCTTCAAGAAGATTTGCTGGCGCTGCAACCTCCTCTTTCGTTGGAGCAGGGACTTCTGGTGTTGGTGTCGCTTTTGGCGCACAAGCGATAAGCAGTGCCGCAATAAAACTTAGTACCAGTATGAGTTTAATAGTCTTCTTCATCATTTGTTCTCCTCTTAAAATTTTTTTATAGACATTATTTTTTGAATCATGTGTTTGCGAGAACACATTGACAGTTATTGTATCATTATTAATCGCTTTTTAGCCGCCGCCTCCTCAATTACGATACAAACCGAACAATTTCATCAATCTTCATAGTTTCTAATCCCATGCTTTGGAGCGTGCGCCCTTCCTGTACGTAATTTATGTGATTAAATACTCCCGCAAGATTAGTGAGGGCTTCTAAAATAGGTGTTTCTATACCGCCCAGCCTTGCAAATTCCAGACAAGGCACCAGCAAGAACGGGACATCTTCACTGATGTACCGGTGCGTTGGCGAACTGGGGGCGCTTCTGATTTTTTTGTGAGTATCTGAGTTCCTGTTAAAGTCAACTATGTTCGATTCGTTCTTCCCGTACAATGCATTCATTGCATCAAGGTCGGAAGGCAATCGAAATCCTAATGCCCGTCCAACTGCCAATCGTTCCTGATCCAAAACCTCAGCAACGCTCGCCGTTGCCTCAGAACAACAATCATGATAAAAACTAAACTTCCCATCGAAGTTCTCGAGGATGCCCATATTCAAGATTGTATATACCGGATGAGCGCCAAAATTAATATTTCCAAGACCCGCGACGATCACATTTTCAAGCAATCGTAGAGGAATGGGAAAGAACGGCTGCAGCAGGTCAATCGTCGCATGCCCTTTGTCATTCGGGAAAACTGCCACGGGTAAAAACTGCTTGATCCCCAAAATAGCAATTTCAGCATCGCCAACAATTCGACAAGCCCAAGGAATTGAAATTGCATCCACAAATGTTAGTTCTAAATGCTGATAACCGCGTTTGATCAGCAATTGATTCAACACCAGTGAGCCATAATTGCCTGGGAGGAGTGCGATTATTTGACCATGTTTTAAATAAGGGATCATGGATTCAAATAAGATTTCTTGCGCGTACGAGGGGACTGGCATTAAAAGGACATCCGCAAAATTAACCGCTTCTTCAATAGAAGAGGTAACCAGTTGGATTGGTTCAAATCCCCCAAATAACAACTTGTCTCCCTCAAATTCTTCTAACGCCCTAATTCCACCCCTGAGGCGCACATGATCGAGATGTTCATGGAAGCCTTGTGCATCGTAAAGGCACACGTCGCTGCCGTGCTTAGAGAAATGATAAGCCGCGGTCATGCCGGCGTTACCTGAGCCAATGATTGAGATTCGTTTTGTGCGAGCGTCGATTTTATCGATTGCCATAGTGCAGTTATTTTACTATTCTTATAGTAATATTGCATAATATGCAATATTCATGTATAATAATAGCATATTATTAAATACCTGTCAACTCTTTAATTAAGCAACAAGTAATGACTGTATCCTATATCTGTAATGTATTGACCCTGACAATGCTTTATGCATCAGGTATAAAGAGGATTAAACGATGGTATCTGAAAATTACCAACTTGATAGTCTCGATTATGAAATTTTAAGACTGCTTCAAAAAAACGCGAGGCTGTCTTATGCTCAAATTGCTAAATCATTGGATTCTACGCTGGGCACGATCCGAAATCGAATCCGTAAGATGTCTGCGCACAAGATCATCCGTTTTTGGGGGAGAATTGATCCCCATCAAGTCGGCTTTAAAACCCCAGCCAATATTCACATCTCAGTGCAGCCCTCCGGGCTGATTGAGCGCGTGGCAAACCAAATCGCTGAATTTCCAGAAGTGAGTTATGTCGCTTTAATGACCGGGGATTTCGACATCGAAGTGGACGTTTGGTGCCGCGATCAAGCGCACCTGACCCGCCTGATCACCGATCGACTCCAGAAAATAGAGGGCGTAGCAAGCACAA
>DUEG01000158.1 GCA_011176615.1 Anaerolineae bacterium
ATTGTGGCCATTTTAGACAAAGCCTTTGCCGCCATTGACCAGGCCAAAGCCAATGCCGAAAAGAACCTGCAAAACAGCCGGGAATTGTTTGAGTCCTATTTAAACAAAGTCTTTGCCAATCCGGGGGAAGATTGGGAAGAGAAGAAGTTGGGGGAATGTTTTAGACTTAAAAGTGGTGATGGGTTAACTGCAAAGAATATGAAACAGGAAGGTAATATTCCTGTTTATGGTGGAAATGGAATAGCTGGCTATCATCATGAATATAATCTTTCGGGAAGTAATGTAATCGTTGGACGAGTTGGGGCATTGTGTGGAAATGCAAGACATATAAATGAGAATATTTGGTTAACTGATAACGCATTTAAAGTTTTGGATTATAAGTTTGAATTTGACAATTCATTTCTTACTTACTTGTTGAACTATAAAAATCTTAAGAGCTATGCAAGGCAAGCAGCACAACCAGTAATCTCAAATTCTTCTCTGCAAAATGTAAGGTTGCAATTTCCACATTCTTTAATCGAACAAAAACAAATTGTCGAAAAACTTGATGAGATTTCATCAGAGTCAAAAAATCTTGAAAAAGTATATCAACAAAAACTGGCTGATTTAGAAGAACTAAAAAAATCAATCCTGCAAAAAGCGTTTGATGGGCAATTGACAAGGAATAATGGATAATGGGCAATTGATAATGGATAATTGTCAATTTTCAACTGTCAATTATTAACCCAAGTTTAACCCCATTCCGAACACAACTACAATGATATCGGGGGGTTGAAGCTGAGTGGCCAAATTTATGGTCACTACATTTGTTTATATCTCAACCTTTGTACGCTTCAGGGGAACACTGGTAATCCCCATTGCACTATATACCTCCACCTGCCGGGGAGTCGGAATACTGCAATAACGAAGATGAACCATTTTACCATCCGCTGTGGGAAGATGTGTGCTGAGTGCCATATGCGTCTGAAGCAGAGTACGAACAGTGGTCCACCGATGATTGATACCGGCCTTGCGCAGGTTCTGCCGGATATAGTTTAACAGGTGATACGCAAGAATGGAGATAAAAAGGTGTCCCTCTATACGGCCTGCCTTTCTATGATGGTTGGGCCGAAGCCCCAGTTCACCCTTTAAACAGCGAAAGGCATCCTCCACCAATGTAAGCATAATATAGAGAGACCATATCTCGTTTTTTGAAAGATCCATCCTGTCAGTACGTATAAAGTAACTGCCGTCATAGGGTTTGCCTAATTGCGATTGATTAAAATGCCACGTTATTTTGACAGCCTTGCCCTTATGCTCTTTTACATCAATAGAGAATCCCTTTGAAACTCTGCTGTAGCGTTGTCTCAACCGGCCTATTCGCTCCAGAACCTTCGGATATGACTTCAGACGTCTCTTTATATTAAGCCCCTCGCTGAGATACTCAATCTCCTGCTCTAAGGCATCTCGCGCCTTGTTTACAATAGCCTGTTCCTTTTTCATCTTGCCGTCACTGATACAATGGAGAAACGTTTCATTTCCGATATGCATCTCCTTGACCTTGATTCCTTCTTTTATCTGTTCGAATGAGCCATCTTCCATATGTTCCGGCTTACTGCGGGAAACAACGATATAGGAAAAGCCGTTTTCTCTTACCAGATTAAGGTTATCTTCCGAAGCAATCCCGGCATCCATTACGATCGTCGGTTTTGCAACAAGAAGGGGTGGTGTTTCCCTTGATACCTGTGAATGGATATCGTTGATCATGTCGACAAGGGTCAAAGGTTCACCTGCGTTACCGTCAAAGATACGGGAACACTTGATAAAACCGCGCTCGTCAAGCACAACTCCAAGGGTAACAAGCGGACGGTCGCTTCGTTTCTGCTTTGATCTTCCCCGCTTTGCTTTTTTATATCCCGCCGCGCTTCCGCTGAAGTACGTATTGGTCAGATCATACAGTACGATGGTCTCACCAAGGGAAAAGAGCTCCCTGCTGCGCATACGGAGGAAACGTTCAATGGTTTCCTTGTGTTTGAATAACAGGTCTGAGTTATGGTAGAGCATGTTGTGTCCGATAGATGAGAAGTCGGTTCCGAGCAGTTCGTCCAGCGCGCTTTGTTCTTTTGCGTATCTCCTGAGTTCTCTTTCACTGCCGGGATGCACCAGACGGCCAACAATCTGGAGTGTGGCAAGATTCGATTCATCGTCGGTAAATCCCAATTGCCGGAACAGATCGAAGAACCCCAGGGCCTTCATGGCTTCGAGACCGGCATGCTCGGAGCCAATGGACTTGCCGTCGGATGAAGAGACGGCATTGATGTCTACATTCCTGAAATCCTGTTCATTTTCAAGGACGTGAGCTTCCTTTTTCTCGCTTCGTTGCTTTCTTAAAATTTGTTTTGTGTAGTGTCTTGCAAGTGTTTCAATCCTGGCAGATATCGGCACAGTTGAACTTTTATAGCCACGCAGGAGATCTTCTATACGATTTGCCAGTTCTTTCCAGTTCTCTTTTGGAAGATCAAGTTGTCCCAGATTGATAACGACTTTCTGCCTGGGACCTCTGGGAGTACGTACAGACTCTATTAATCTGTGTGATATGAACACCTTGGGTGAGTTTGGGTTTTTCTTTTGTATTTCTCGGATATACATGAAAACTACTATATCACACAAAATCTATATGTCAAGTATTAATATTATACTATGGGGCACTACATTCGGTTCTCAAAGAGCTGTATGTAATATTATCAATAGGTTACGCATGTACGACTGCTAAAAATGCCCTTATTTTGTTGCTTTTTACGAAAATGGGGTTAAACTTGGGTTAGGCTTCGGCAAAGCAGAATCCACATTTAGGATGCCAAGTGCATTTTTATCCAAATAATATTTAATCAGCAAGACATTTGAGATGTAGCAAGCCGCTGCTAATATGATAAGAATTATTCCTATGATCATTATCTCATCATCCCATTGTTAGGCCAAAATTTGAAAATATTCTCTTGGCCACACTACGCACGCACAAAGACATTGGCCATTGCATAGTCGGACAACTGGAGTAATAGCGTTCCAAAGCTACCACCAATGATATCA
>DUEG01000159.1 GCA_011176615.1 Anaerolineae bacterium
ACATTCATCTTAAAAACCTCAATTAATATATGATATCATTCGATTCTCATGGATATTTTTGCTCGCATACTGAACTTCACTTTGATGATCGCCATTCCAATCATTTTGGGCGTTTATTTAGCGAATCACTTTAAGGCAGAATGGCGATTGTTCGGGATTGGAATGCTAACCTTCATCGTCTCCCAGGTATTCCACCTTCCTTTCAATCGTTGGGTACTTTCACCTATGCTCGCCAACCTCGGATTGAATAATCTGAAAGAAACCTTACCTCTGATTGCCTTTGCTCTTCTCATGGGGCTTTCAGCAGGATTATTTGAGGAGATTACACGATACCTAGCGTTCCGATTCTGGATCAAAGAAGCACGCTCATGGAAGGAAGCGCTTATGTTTGGGGCGGGACATGGCGGTTTCGAGGCTATCATTCTTGGGGTTCTTGCTATGATTGCTTTCATCCAGATTATTTCATTACGAGGAACTGATATTTCCACCCTTGTTTCCCCCGACAAAGTGGCACTTGCCCGTTCACAGATAACTTCATACTGGGCTGCCCCTTGGTACGCGGCTCTATTAGGTGCCGTCGAGCGGATTTTCGCGATTGCTTTTCATCTAAGTGCCGCAGTACTACTCTTGCAATCCTTCCGCAGGCATAATATTCTTTGGTTAGGCGCAGCAATTGGTTGGCACACCTTGTTTGATGCAATCGCTGTCTTTAGTTCTCAACGCTTTAGTATTTATACGACCGAAGCGATTATAGCAGTATGCGGATTAATCAGTATTGGCATCATCTTTTCCTTGCGCGATCCGGAATCTGATCAAAACATCCAATCTAAGGAACCATTAAAACTAGTTCAAATTGAATCTCCTGGCATCAACAGAAAACCTTCACCCGAATCTATCGAGGATAGTCGCTATGACGGATAACACCCAAGTATCATCTCAATACGCAATTAGGTTGCAAGACCTGACCAAATCCTTCGGAGAAACATTAGCCGTTGATCACTTATCAGTTTCGATCAAACGCGGAGAGATATTTGGCTTGTTAGGACCAAACGGCGCTGGTAAGACTACTACAATTCGGATGCTCAGCGCTTTAATTGCTCCAACAAGCGGAACTGCTTGGATTGACGGGAATCAACTTGGAAAACAAGATCAAGAAATCAGAAGAAATGTAGGGATATTAACCGAGTCACCTGGGTTGTACGAAAGCCTTAGCGCTGAACGCAACCTTGCCTTCTTTGCGCAGATGTACGAGATTGAGAATATTTCCGAAAGCGTTGAGAAGTATCTACGCATGCTCGGTCTCTGGGATCGGCGTTTCGAGGCTGTAGGCACTTTTTCGAAAGGAATGCGGCAGAAACTTGCTATCGCCCGTGCACTTCTTCATGAGCCGAACGTGCTCTTTTTGGACGAACCCACCAGCAATCTCGACCCCGAGGCTGCCCGGCTGATCCGCGAATTTATTGCAAGCATCAAGCACGATGGTCGAACTATCATGCTTTGTACGCATAATTTAGATGAAGCAGACCGGCTTTGTGACCGTGTCGCTGTTTTGAAAAGCCATTTGCTCGCATTAGACACGCCAACAGCGCTTCGCCGCAAACTCTTTGGGCGCTCTGTTGTGTTTCATCTCCACAAAACTCTTCCCAAATATCGTGAAACCGTAAAAAAATACCAATTTGTTAAATCAGCCGAGATAGTGGATAATAAATTATTGGTTAAATTAGACAAACCAGAAGAACAAAACCCCATCCTAATACGCTCGCTTGTACAAGCAGGGGCAGAAATCCAATTTGTTGGCGAATTGCGGCGCAGACTGGAAGATGTTTATTTACAATTGATCGACATGGAGAAATCACAATGAAGAAGGTCTGGGTAATTATACGAAAAGAGTGGTCTGAGGTATTCAAAAATCGGCTCGTGCTAGGTACGGTTGCTTTTTTACCGCTCCTGTTCACCGCTATCCCTTTAGTAACTCTATACTATACCGGAACAGGTAATAACGCGGATAGCGCTATTGCTGCTACGGATTTACCCCCCCAATTTGCACAACTTTGCGGCGATCTTAATGGTACAGAATGTATGCAATATTATATTGTGTCGCAGTTCCTCATCTTGTTCATGCTCATTCCGTTAATTTTACCCATGACTTTCGCTTCTTATAGTATCGTAGGAGAGAAAAGAACACATACGCTAGAGCCTCTACTTGCTACACCCATCACTACATTCGAATTGCTTGCAGGAAAAGCCCTTGCCGCTTCTATTCCAGGGATTCTGGCAACTTGGCTGGCGTTTCTTGTTTATGAAATCGGCGCACGTATCCTGGCGATTAGTCCCCATGTGCTCGCCAGACTTTCCGATCCACTGTGGCTAATAGCAATATTCATCTCGGGACCATTATTGGCGATAGCAGCAGTAAGTATTGCAATGATGATTTCTTCTCGGGTAAACGAACCACGCGTCGCTGAACAAATCTCAGCCCTTTTCGTGCTTCCGCTTGTCGGTTTATTTATTGGTCAATCGACTGGGTTGCTTTTGGTCAATCAAACGCTTATCATTTATATGACGATAGGCTTAATTGTCCTAGATGCTGGTTTGCTAGCGTTTGCGACCCAATTCTTCCAACGAGAAAACATCCTCACTCGTTGGAAATAGCACATCGAATCATGGTTGTGGTGGAGTGATTATGAAAAGATCTTTTCTGTTTTTATCCTTACTTGCCTTGTTCGTTTGTCCTACCATTGTCAACGCGCAAAGCAACGGCGATACGCTGCCTTTAGTATTTTCCCGAGACTTCGGATATGGGGCTGGCAATCAGATACAAGGCACTTTCAGTCTCAAAGTAAAAGATTACGAGGATCTTGAGCGCGTGGATTACCTTTTTGATGATCGTGTCGTCTTCAGCAGCACTGAACCGCCATTTCGCTTTCAATTCAATACAGCACAATTCGGCGAAGGCATCCATTCTATATACGCAATTGGTACCAAGACCGATGGAAGCACGATACAATCCAACAAGATTACTCGTGAATTTATCTCATCTACAGAGGCATATAGCAATGTGGGGAAGTTTATCATACCGCTGTTGGCTATCGTCGGAATCATATCACTTGGCGGCGTCATGTTGCCTTTGGTCTTTGGGCGCAAGAAAACACACCAACCTGGAGTGTATGGAGCAGCCGGAGGTGCAGTGTGTCCAAAGTGTGGGCTTCCTTTTTCTCGAAGTATCTTTGCACCAAACTTATTGATTGGAAAGTTACAACGCTGTCCTCACTGCGGTAAGTGGAGTATTGTTCCAAGGGCTTCCAAACAAGCCTTGGCAGATGCAGAGTTGCGCTTGGCGTCTGACGGAAAAATAGACATCAATAAATCAACGGGGAAAGATGAGGTTCGACAAATGATTGAAGATTCTCGGTTTGAGGAATAAATCAGCGTAAGTAAAAAATATTCCCATGACATATATACTCAAGACTTACAAGATATATTGCATTAATAGTTATATTTAATATCATATTTTACTGTTATTTAATCTACATAGCGGCTTAAAAAGGGGAATCAATTCTGGTAGATTTCTATATCCCCTGCTCTCCACCCCAACCCTCTAGCGTTTCTTCTACTAAGTCCAAATAAGCATCAAATTCTTCAAGACGTTCTTTAAATCCAGGCCCACTCAGACCAAGTTGGTGCATTGCCTGATTCCAAATGGTTGCAGTCTGCTGATCCTTCGGCAAACAACTGATCACCAAAACCCAAGTCTTCAGGAGCAGCCAAAGTACATTCATTGGATGCTCGCTATCTAGAATCGATTTCATTGCTTTGAGATAATAGCCCTTTCGTTCTGGCTGCAGGCGTTGCGGGCGGTTGCTGTCAGGTATCGCTTCAAATGCTTTTTCCCAATCCACAAGCCACAACTTGATTTCTTCTGCTTTTACATTAGGGCTGCCCAACAAACTAAGCGCCCTGGCATATAGTTCAGGCTTTCCAACTTCGTCAGCGCGTTCAGGCAAATTTAATAAGAATCGTCTCTCGGTCAATGGGGGTCCGCTTAATAAGGCAATCCCGTTAACCGCATGCTCCAATCCTTTTAAATAAGTTGAAATGTTCTCAGCCTCTGATTCGAATACCTTTGACTGAAATCCCATCCATATCTGACGAGCATGCTCAACTTGGGGCAGAGATCGCTGCATCGCGAACTCAGGGCGATGAAACATGCCTCGCACACCTGCTTGAATAAAATCCATCTTATGGCGCGGATCGTAAAGGATTTTTGCATCGAAAAGTGTGGAACCAAGCCATGGGTGAACACGCAAGTTTCTTGGCTTTTGATATTCGCTTTCGTCGTGGATGGCAATATCCAAATGAATATCATCGGTTAGAGGCACAATTTCTCGTGCATGCGGAGAAGTTTCGTTTTGAATCAGAACAATATCAACATCGGCAGCGCCACCAATAAATGGATCTCCATACAAAAGTGATC
>DUEG01000016.1 GCA_011176615.1 Anaerolineae bacterium
AGATTGGCTTTCCGGAAGCAACAACTGCTGCCGGTAGAAAAGGTCTGGCAATTCCATAGGTTACTAATAGAAAAACGTGCGTCCATTCCGGCGTATTTCTAAGTACTTTTTGAACCCACCCGGAAGAACTTTCGCTTATATACAATTGCCATTTTGCTGTAGATTTGAGCCAATCTTGGATTAACGTAAATGGACTGTCGTTACTCCCCGGTATGATTCGGTCACCTAACAGCCAAAACACGCCTAAGAGAATCACAAAGAATATAAGGAATGTTATCCAAACCCGACATTCACGGATGAAGCGTCCATCGTTAATAAAGAACGCCAGGATGACCAAAGTTGCGAATAGCAATCCAGCGAAAAATGGGGAAAGAGGCAGACTGATCAACAAGGTGCCAAGGACAAGAATTAAACCTTTCTTCGATTTTTCTTCCCAATAAATGATAAAACCATAAACTGCAACTGATGCAAGCGCCATCGTAAATGCTTCCCGCATCTGTGAACTCCCCACCAGTACACCATCAGGGTATAACGCCGTGATCCAGGCTGCGATTTTTGCAGCCTGATTTCCCCACAATCGATTAACAAATGCCCAAACATAAAGTGGTAGCAATGCAGAGAAGAACGAAACCAATACTACCATTAGCAATGGTTGGTGATGGTCACCCCCAAGGTAACGGTAAACTGTCGCGCATAAAAATAACATTCCCCCATATTGATCCGCTTTCCTATAATCCTTAAATGCTGTAAGGATTGGCTTATCTGTTTGCGAGAGATTCCAAGCGGTTGTGTCCCGTTCGTAAGCATCAGACATAACATACCCAGCATGTTCTACTGGACTGCCATATCCCCATTCCGGAAGGGATACGAAGAAAAACATTCCAACCAAAAGACGTAGCACCCCCGCTCCAAACACTAACCAAATTAACCAATGCGGAACGTCTTCTTGATACAAGGAAAGGATTGCCCCCCAACCAAGAAGAGTAACAAGGATAAACATTATCAAAAAAGAGAGCCATCCATTTATTGAGTAAAAGCCATTGGATACCCATGCAACAATGAAAGAACCAATCATTAACGTCAAAAAGATAGCACCAAGTTTAATAATCATTTTCCTTTCAAATTTCATTGGATAAATCCTCAAAAATGCGCTTAACACGAACATCCCATGTGTATTTTTCTACATCTCTTCTCGCTTGGGTGCTGAGTTTTTTAGCCAAGTTAGGATGATTTTTAATATAAAGTATTGCTTTATACCAGGCGTCAAGTTCATCCGGTGGCAATAATATTGCGTTTTCCGGATTCAACACCTCTCTCAATACTGGCAAATCACTCGACAAGATTACTCTCTCTGATGCCATATATTCAAATAATTTCATCGGGCTTAAATACTTACCAATATCCCCTCCCGAAGAAGCGGAAACTTTTACCTGATATGGCATTAAAAGCGCATCGCAGGCGGCTTGATAAAGCGGTAACTGAGCGTTTGGCACAAAGCCTGTTACAACCAGATTCTTATCTTTTAATTGATCCATCAAAGCCTGCGCGCGAAGAACATCTTTTGGCTCCCCGCCAATTAGGAGAAATTGAATCGCTGGTAAGCGTTGAGCAAGATTAATGATCATTTCAATACCACGTCCACGATAAAGATGTCCCGTATATCCCACTGTAAATTTTGCATCATTTAATTGAATTTCGGGATGCAATTGATTCAGCCGTTCTCTAGCCTCTTTAGGCTGTAGAATATGCTCATATCGTTCAAGATCAATTCCATCTGACGCCACAATAGTAAAGTGGAATGGTGGCAATTCAAAGGCTGCCTTCAAATCATTATGCAACATATGTGTAATAACTACGAGCCTAGCCGCTCCTTTCCCTTTTAAGTACCAACGGAACAACCGTTCGCTACCATGCCCCATCGGGAAATCATGTAACTCAAAAACCGTCTTCAAACCGATACACCTTGAATACACAGCGGCTTGTGGAAGACGTGTATAAACGATATCTGCTCCCCATTTACGGGCTCTTCTGACAGAAGTGTAACCAAAGTCGTACCGTCTAAGAGCAGGAACAATCCGAATCCATTCGATTGGGAAAGTCTCCTTAATGCCATAGTGCTCCATCAGCAATTCCCATGAGCGTTCCGCGGGGACAATAGCCTTTTTCGTTCTGGAATCCGGGACAAACACCAAAACTTCATTCCCCCTCCTTGCAATTGCCTGAGCCATTTTCATTACTTGAATGGTATTCGCTCGGCGTGCAGGCAAATAAGTTGGAGCAATCAAAGCAATCTTCATATCACATCAGGAGATGTATCTCTACGCTTTACATCAGAGAAAACTCTCATTACAGCAATTCCTACGGTATAGAGATAATAGCCACTTAATAAACCTGCAAAGAACAGTGGGCTGAGAAATTTCGAAAACATTAAGATAATCGCAACCTTCATTATCATACCTGAGAAATTGATAATCGTTGGGAAAACAGGTCTAGCAAGGGCAAGCAAAGCCACACGATTCCAATAAAAGATATTCGCGAATGTAAATCCAATTAATAATAACATTAAGGGAGCATACGCTGGAATAAAAACGCCACCATAAAGGATTGTGATTATCCATTTTCCGAAAATCAATAAACCTGCAGACATAGGAAGAGAATACAGTCCTGCAAGTCGAGACCCTTGTTTTAAGATGTAACGCACGTTCGTCCAATTTCTTCTTGCTATTTCTCGGGTCAATTCCGGATAAGTTGCTTTTGGTAAGGGACTAATGGGTAATTGCAGTAAATTAGAAATCGCTATCGCTACTTTATAATAACCTGCAGCGGTCGTTCCTAAAAATGATGATACCCAAAGCACATCACTATCTTTAGCAATCAGGCTAACAGTACTGCTAATATTGGTACTGAAAGCAAAAGTAAGCAAACTGCGTCTCTCTGAACGTAACAATCCAAGTGGCGTTTTCCACCACGATCTCCCCCATGCTTTGGTGGCTTGGAGAAGTGCACTAAAGGTAACCGATAGAGCGCCGACAATCTTTCCGCTCATATACGCAAGAATAATATAAGTCAAACTTTGTTCTGGATGAAAGATATAGATTACGATAATCAGGAGCAGCGTTGTTGTACTTTGAATTGCAGTAATCATGGCTATCGTACGGAATCGATCGAATATTTGTAACAGCCCCGTCGCACTCTCGTAAATCATGTTAACCAACACGATACTGCCATAAAGGACAAACCAACGAGCGAGGTTCTCTTGGTGCGTGAAAATCCTAGATCCTATGGGAGCAAGCAACCAAATTAATAAAAACGCGACCAAAGAGCCTAATATTTCCAGCAAACTAGCGGTTTTGAATACTGCAGCAGCGCGTTTATAGTCTTGCTTTTCTTGATAATTCCCCACATAACGAACAACCAATTCGTTCATTCTAAAAGAAGCGAAACGATTAACAACACTTGTAAATGTTGTAATTGTCCCGAGTATCCCAAAATTGGCTGGACCCAGCATCCTACCCGCCAGTATACTTTGGAACATGCTCATCGCTGCCGAAATTCCGGTGGCGCTGAACAAATATCCGGCGTTCTTAACAATCCGCCGGATCAATTCATTTTCAAGCAAACGATAGAAGACATTTCTCAAACGTTCGAACATACCTTTTCGATTAATTCTTTCTTAAAGTCTCTATCCCGTATCAATATCCTTAGCCCACGATCTGTTTTCTTCATACCAATTTACCAGGTTCAAGACCCCTTCTTCCAACGCAACCTTTGGCTTCCATCCTAGCAACCTCTCTGCTTTTTCAACATTCGCATGATTTGCGAGCATATCTGCAGGATGACGAGGAAAAAAGTTTATTGTGGCTTGCTTACCAGTCAGTTTCTCAATTAAGTGAATCAATCCATTGATCGTAATCGTTTCATGTCCTCCCAGATTGACTATCTCGAAATTCACAGGTTTCAGTGCAAGGATAGTTCCATCAGCGATATCATCAACATAAGTAAAACCACGTGATTGCTCTCCATCTCCATTGACTCGTAAAGGAATTCCCTCGTTAATCCATTGAACGAACCGAAACATGACCATATCCGGTCTGCCTGCTGGCCCATAGACAGTAAAGTAACGAACAATCGTTACATCAATGTTATACAAATAATGATATGCGTGCGCTAGCGCTTCAGCCCCTTTCTTGCTAGCAGCATATGCTTGTAAAGGGCGATCACTATTGGCTGTTTCTGGTGTGGGAAGGGGAGCATCAGCACCATAAATACTTGATGTTGACGCCAATACAAATTTGGGAATACCATGTCTCTGGGAAAACTCTAATAGATTCAAGGTTCCAGTCACATTTGTGTCGATATATACCCAGGGATTTTCGACGCTTGCGCGCACACCCGCATGCGCTGCAAGATTTATTACCCCATTATACTTGCCTCGCTTCTTTTCAGCGGATTCTAAAACGCTCCAAATATTTTCTTTTTCACTTATGTCCACCTTGTAAAAATAAAAATTCTTTAAGCCTTCCAAATGGCTTAAGCGATACTCCTTTAATCGCACATCATATGCATGATTAAGATTATCAACACCAATCACCTGATGTCCCAGTTCCAATAATCGCTCAGCAACTCGAGCGCCGATAAAGCCAGCAACACCTGTAACTAAATAATTTTCCATAATATCCTAACGTGCAACATCAATTTTTTTTCCTGCATATCCAAATGCTTTTCGTGGATCTAGAGCCTGATGACTTTCGGGTTGTCTTTTCCCAACAACCCTAAGGCATTCCGTGTGTCAACAATACATTTTGCAGCGTCAAGTATCGACGAATAATCGTAATCACTATGATTAGTAACAATCACGACACAATCTGATTTTTGAACAGCCAATAATAAATCTTTCACGCTCTCCAACTTCAAATTATCTTTATTGACCACTGGAATATAAGAGTCGTGATATTCCACAACAGCACCTTTTTGCTTAAGCAAACCAATCACATCAAGGGCAGGCGATTCACGCAAATCATCAATATCAGGTTTGTAAGCGACTCCTAGAACCAAAATATTGCTTCCCTTAATTGGTTTACCAAGGTCATTCAGAGCATCCTGTACCATTCCAACGACATATCGTGGCATTCCCGTATTGATTTCAGAGGCAAGTTCAATAAATCGTGCTGTGTAATTCAGGGCTCTTAGTTTCCATGACAAATAAAGCGGATCAATAGGAATACAATGCCCTCCCAGTCCAGGCCCTGGAGTGAATTTCATGTATCCAAAGGGTTTAGTTGCTGCTGCTTCAATGACTTCCCATACATCAATACCAAGCCGATTACACATTAGTGCCATTTCATTGACAAGACCAATATTAATCATTCTAAAGGTATTCTCAAGTAATTTTGTCATTTCTGCTACTTCTGATGATGAGACAGGCACAACCGTCTCTAAGGCTTGTGCGTACCAAGTCTTCGCTACTTCCGTGCATGAAGGCGTAATACCCCCAATCACCTTTGGCGTATTCAATGTGGTCCAATCTTTCCGACCGGGATCAACACGCTCCGGCGAGAAAGCCAGGAAAAAATCCTCTCCAACAGTAAGGTCTATGGTCTGTGAAAACCTTGGCAACAAAATTTCACGGGTAGTTCCTGGATAAGTGGTAGATTCTAAAACCACAACCATCCCGGGATGAACATATTTTGCTAACTCACTAGTAACCGTTAGGATAAAAGACAGATCCGGATCACCTGTCTTTCGTAAAGGCGTTGGCACACAAATACTGACCGCATCTGCATCCTTTAGCACCGAAAAATCAGTTGTCGCGCTAAGATTCCCTTCCTGCACCAGCCTTGCAATTTGTTCATTAGGAACATCTTGGATATAACTCTCTTTATTATTAATTCGATCTACTTTTCTCTCATCTAGGTCAATTCCTATGACTATAAAACCCTTCTCTGCAAATACTGTCGTAAGGGGAAGCCCAACATAACCCAAACCTAATACAGCAACCAAAGCTTTTTTACTTTGTAATTTCTCGATCAATTCATCTTTTATTGTGCTTTCCATTTTCCATTCCTATTCAATATACATTTGATTTGTCAAATCAACGCCATCAACTTATATTAACCTAATACATATTACCAGAAATAATCATTCTATAAACTCAGAACATACTCAATTGCTTGGGTTCATCCTTTCTCTTATGCTCTTCCTCTTGGTATTCAATGATTGTATCTGTCTTTTGAATGAGTTCCGGTAATTTCTTGAAATCAGCCTCAATAATTGGTTTTAAAGAGCGTTGATGGAGGGCTGCTGCTGGATGATACATTGGGACAACTAATCGACCGCGAATGCTCATGGCTTGTCCATGAATTTGACCAATTTTCGCATTTGGCAGAAAGCGAAGCATCGAAAACCTTCCCAAGGTCACAATCACTTTAGGATTGATTGCATGAATCTGGCGTTCCAAATAATCACTACAAGCAGCCAATTCTTCCGGTTTAGGATCGCGGTTTCCTGGAGGCCTGCATTTTACAACATTTGTAATAAACACATCTTCACGTTTCAAATCAATTAGGGTTAGCAACTCATCTAGGAATTTGCCAGCAGCGCCAACAAAAGGTCTCCCTTGCTCATTTTCATGAAATCCCGGCCCTTCCCCGATCAACATAATTTCAGCATCCGCTGGACCTTCGCCAGGCACAGCATGTTTCCTCGAGTAATGCAATTCACACTTCTCGCAAGTTGCTGTTTCTTCAGCAATTTTTGCTAAAATCTCTTTAGGATTCACACCTTACCTCCTCAATGAAATCATAAAACATATCCTACGTATACGATTAAAACTTGCGTGTCTATTTTCCTAACCAATCAACCAAACTCCTATTTTCTCGGTTTCTCAACCAAGAAAGATACTCATCCCTATTCAACTTGAATGCAGCCATTTGAATCGCATCTTCTTGATTGTCAACATAATAATGCCAACGCCTTCCTACAATTTCAAATCCAAATCCGGTATAGAGATCTTGCGCAGCAGTATTGCTCTCTCTAACCTCAAGTGTAGCAATCTGTGCACCTTTTTCGATGACATCAAGTAATACTTTTCTGAGCAACTCCTTAGCAATTCCAAGCCGCCGGTATTTTGGATGTATTGCAAGCGTGGCAATGTGAGCATCATCACTTATCAGCCAAATGATGATCATTCCAATGATTTCGACTGGTCTCTCACTTTCATTTACCTCAGCCACCCAACAATAAGAACGCTCGTTTTCAAGTATTTCAAATCTATATGCACTTTTTGGCCATGGCAAACTAAATGATAATCGGTCGATTTCGCTAACTTGCTCAATATCATCTATACGCATTTCGCGAATCGTTACTTTTGGCTTTCTAGATAGAGTTGTGCTCATTCAGGTATAGGAACCCCATAATGTAAATAAATTGGCGCAAGCGTTGCGGGATCATCAATCTGCCCAGCAACAAATTTCCTCCACGCTAATTCAGCAAGTATAGCAGGACGTCGAACACAATTTGCAGGGCTGGGGATAATCACGTTTTTATATCTTCGCGCCAATATCCTTCTGCTTTCCTTCGTAAGTTCCCCACAAATAAGTGTGGGGGAATGAATCTTTTGTCTGAGTTCTAAAATAGTGAGGTTCTCATAATTGCCCACTTGCTCCCAGTGATCCAACACAACTTTATACCACCCAACCGCAAAACGTTTCCTTCCTGATTCGAGTATCGCCGCCAGTTTGTAGCCCCCAATCGGTTGTAAAGAAGCGATGATATCCAAAGATGGGATTCCAATCAAGGAAATAGGTAGGCTTAATGCTAATCCTTTTGCAAATGCCAAACCAATCCTTAATCCAGTGAATGAACCTGGACCAATCGCGATCCCAATCGCTGCCAACTCATTTGTTGAAAATCCCGACTTGGAAATTAATTCGTCTATTGCTGGACCCAATTCTACAGTATGGTGATTCTGACTTACCCAGGTCATCTCACCAATTACTCTTTCTTCTCTATAAAGAGCAATGCCAATCATTTTTGTTGAAGTGTCAATTGCAAGTAACATCAGCGAACCCCATACACACGCGTGCGAGTTTCACTCAATAATGCCAAATAACGCTTACCATGAGCGGACAAAATTAAATCCCGTTGCTGTTCTGCTATCCAGTGCATATTAATCCACAAACGATTTTCTGACAACGCTCCCCGAATATGATCTGCCCACTCGATAATCATAGGACCTTCCGAAAGCATCATATCTAAATCCAATTCTACTGCTTCCCAATCTTTTTCAAGGCGATAAGCATCAAGGTGATATATTTTTCCACCATCAACCCTGCGATAGACATTAACTAAGACAAAAGTTGGGCTTGAAACAGCATCGTATGAACCCCATCCTGCAACCACTCCTTTTACAAATGTGGTCTTTCCAGCACCTAGTTCCCCTTCAAGGCAAATTAAATCTCCTACCCGAAGCAATGCACCTAACCGCATCCCAACACGGCGGGTCTGTTCAGCACTCTTACTGATGATTTCCAATGTGTTCGAACGTAAAATCGGAGACATTATAGATGGATTATAAGGCGAATCATCGTCCGCGTGGAGGGTAATCCAAACGTAACACTTTCGAAGACATGGCTATTTCCTAATATCCAATTTTGCCACAGCCGCAGATACCTTCTTCAACCCAACGCTTTCAAAGAAAATATCTACAATTTCATCTTCATCTTGGATTCTAGTATTAAGGACTACACCTTCACCCCATTGTGCATGTACAACATGCATCCCGGGTTTGTATTTCTTTTCAAGTAATCCAACAGATGATAACGGCTTTACATCCCACTTGTCTTCTCGTCTCTTGAAAGCAGATTGTTGGATAACAAATCCTGGACTACCCTCATCTAATAATGTAATGGGAATATCTGCTAAGAATCGGGACGGTTCTACAGGTTCAATATAGCCAAACACATTCCGATTTAGTGAATACAATAAAACCAATAAATTTTTTGCCCGCGTTATGCCTACATAAAGAAGCCGGCGTTCTTCTTCCAACTCCTCTTGATCTTCAAGCGAGCGAGAATGAGGCAATATGCCATCATTTAATCCAATAATGAATACGTTTGAAAATTCCAGACCTTTGGCGGTATGAAGCGTCAACAAGGTTGGCGCGTTCACATCATCTTCGATCGTATCTTGATCAGAAACCAGGGCAACGGTTTCAAGGAATGCATCTAAACCTTGTTCACGATATTCGCCAGCCAAGCGACGTAACTCGATGATATTATCCCAGCGATCCTTCCCTTCATCTGTGCCATCATCAATATAATCCCGATAGCCGGTATCATCCAAAACAGAATCCATAATCTCAAGCGGTGACAACTCATCGCGGTGAGTAATCCATAGCGAAAACATACGCCCAAATCGCGATAAATTGGTTGCCGCTCTTTTGCTAAACATATTCCAGTATGGCGATTCTTCTCCAATAGCCAGCGCGAGTAACAAATCACCCATGCTCATATTTGTTTTTAATGCTATAGTTTTCAACGAAGCAAGCGTTTTAGTTCCAATCCCTCGTGGTGGCGTATTGATTACCCTATACAAACTTAAATCATCCTTTGGATTGCGAATTAATCGGAGGTAAGCAATAAGATCCTTAATCTCCCGCCTACCATAAAACCTTTGTGCGCCCACAAGCCGATATGGTAACCCTGCCGTGAGAAACGCTTCTTCTAATATTCGGGATTGGGCATTAACACGATACATCACAGCAAAATCACCTGGTTGGGCTTTGCCTTGCGCTACCATCCCAGCAATCGTATTGATAACATAAACAGCCTCTTCACGATCATCGTACATCTCTCTAAGGATGACCTTTTGCCCTTTTCCTCTCATAGTGAATAATTTTTTGGGTTTTCGGGTAGGATTCCGGTCAATTACCGACATTGCAGTATCTAAGATAATTTGGGTCGATCTGTAATTTTGCTCTAGCATAATCACTTGAGCATCAGAAAAATATTCTTCAAAGCGCAACACATTTTGATAATCTGCTCCCCGCCATCGGTAAATTGATTGATCTGCATCTCCCACTACGAAAATATTTCGATGAAACACGGAAAGATTAGTCAATAAGGTGTATTGAGCAAAATTCGTATCTTGAAATTCATCCACCAGAATATGCTCAAATCGTCTTGCGTAACGATCTCGTACAGCAGGATTCTCCTCAAGTAAAAAAGCCGTCCATAATAAAAGATCATCGAAATCCAACGCATTGCTAGCAAGCAAATAATTTTGATAACGCACATAGACACGGCGAATCACCTCGTCCCTATATGTATTCACAGAAAAATCTTCGGGGAAAGTTAAGTTATTCTTCGCTTGCGAGATCACCGCATGAATACTTCCCGGCTTATATTGTTTTATATCTAATCCAATATCTAAGATAGCTTGTTTTGTTATTTTTCGCTGGTCGTCAGCATCAAAGATGACATAATTAGCGTTAAATGGGAGATGCTCTGCTTCTCGACGCAATATCTTTGCGCATGTAGCATGAAAAGTGCCTAACATAAGACCGCGCGAACTTTTCCCTAGCAAAAGTTCCACCCTGTTTTTCATCTCTTTTGCAGCCTTGTTCGTGAATGTAACCGCTAAAATATGGTAGGGTTTTACTCCAGCAAATCCGATTAGATAAGCAATTTTATGTGTTAATACGCGCGTTTTTCCTGACCCGGGTCCTGCCAAGACAAGTACAGGACCAGGATCAGATTGTACTGCCTTTTTTTGTTGTGGATTAAGACCAGCAAGAAAATCCATGCTGAGGATTGTAACTGCTGGGTTATAGCGTGTCAACTGATACCGCGAATCCATTATTAATCAACTAAAAAAGAAATATTTCAAGGTCACGGTTGTCAGCTTTTCATCTCTCGGCTAAAATGAAAGCATGAATTGGAATATGATCGGACATGAATGGGCTGTCGAGTTATTACAAAGCCACATTGCCCATAAACGTATCAAACATGCGTATCTCTTCACCGGACCTCCAGGAGTTGGACGGCGAACATTAGCACTTCACTTTTCTCAAGCCATAAATTGTACCCAACCGCTGAAGCCTGGGATCCCATGTGGAGAATGTCGAACTTGCCGCCAATTTGAACACATGCAACACGCTGATCTTTCTCTAGTCCAAGCATCAGAAATTGGGGGCACATTAAAAGTAGAGCAAATAAGAGAAGTTCAAAGAGCCATCTCATTATCCCCGTATGAGGCAAAGTATCGTATTGCATTATTTCTAAGATTTGATGAGGCAAACATAAACGCGTCAAACGCATTATTAAAGGTTTTGGAAGAACCACCTGCAAGCACAATCTTGTTGTTAACTGCCGAAACCCCAGAAAGTCTTCTTCCGACAATTGTCTCGCGCTGTGAAATATTACGACTACGTCCTCTCTCCTTTGAAACTTTAAGTGCAGGACTTCAGAATATGGCGTCAATCCCCAAAG
This sequence comes from Anaerolineae bacterium, assembly GCA_011176615.1. Classification (GTDB taxonomy): domain Bacteria; phylum Chloroflexota; class Anaerolineae; order Anaerolineales; family UBA11858; genus G519. Next base: position 11,490 of record DUEG01000016.1, read on the forward strand.
ATAACGCCAATTTTTTAGCACATATTTCGCAAGGACGCCCAGGAACCGCCCTAACCCTTTATAAAGATCCAAGCCTTTTAGAAAGACGCCAAGAGATATTAGACTTGCACTTTCATCTTCTAAGGGCAGATACAATTGAGCGTTTCAACTATATTAAAACTCGTTATACAAAAAAGAGAGAAAATTTCCGAATTGAGTTCATTGACAACCTGCAAGTATGGCAAAGTGTATGGCGTGATGTGCTCCTGTTCCAAACGAAGAGTACCGAATCAATTATAAATATCGATCACAACGAAACAATTCACAACATTGCAGCGAAGATGACTATAGAAAAATCATTAAAGTTTATATCTGATCTAGATAAAAGCATACAATATCTTGATCATTATTCAAACCTTCGACTGACCTTAGAAGTATTAATAATGGATATGCCACATATCAGTTTCTAAATATTCCTTGAATCTAAAGACTATTTTATATTTTAGCAATAATTTTCATACTATTTTTATACGCTTTCTTTGTAAATCTCCAACTTTCTGTGGTTTAATTCTTATGTGAAGAAAAACGCTATTTTTTTTAAGGAGGAGTACCCTGATGAAAAAGATTTTTTGGATTACCGCCCTAATTGTCCTAACAATAACACTCACTGCTTGTGGCGGTAGCAAACAAACTGCTGCACCATCAACTAAACAACCCGCCGAAAGCCAGCCTCAACCCACATCTCAACCCCCACCAGAGGCAACCAAAGAAACAGGTGAAGCCCCTACTTCGGATGACCCTTCTGCAATATTCCATGCCGCAATGGAAGGAGTAGAAACAAACGTCGAACGCTTTTTTGAAGGAATTCCCGTACCCGAAGATGCATCCATCCAGACGAAAAGAGATGAGAAGGTTGAATTCATAACATCATCCAATGTTGCCGAAGTAACACAATGGTATAGAGATACTTTTACATCATTAGGATTGGTAGAAATAGAACAACTTGCAAAAGAATCCGAATTTAGTACAACAACATATTGGGGTGGATACCCAAATGGTCAAGCAATAATTGTCAAAGCCAAAAAATTATCCGCCACTTCTTCTAAGGTCACAGTATTTTTCAAAGACCTTTAGTTCGCCTTAATTAGCCAATTTCGCTCTAAAATTCTATTGTCTCTTGGCTATAAGACTTAGGTTATATTCCCCTGTGGAATTTTATTTCCAATTAATTTAATTCCCCAATAAAGACTTCTACGTCTAAATATTGTTAACTTAAATAGTTTTCTTTTTATGCACTAAAACTATACAAAAGAATGGATGAATCAGAAAGGAATTTAGTATAGTTTCCACCCATAAGAGCAATTTCGTTGTGCTATACTTAATCAAATGAACTATCTTGCATCAAGTAGTCTTATTGATCTTGTTTGTTCAGTTTGTGGGCGTTCTTACAATGCGGATACACTCCAATCATATTGTAAAGAATGCAATGCACCTCTGCTTGCTCGATATGATATCGCAAAAGTCAGAAAACTTGTAGAACCACAAGTTATCCGAACACGGCAAAGGGGTATATGGCGCTGGTCAGAGCTTCTCCCCGTCAGAGATATCAAAAACCGAATTACATTAGGAGAAGGTGATACGCCATTAATTGAAACTGTACATTTACATAAAGAACTTGGATTGAAATACTTATTCATCAAAGATGAATCACGTAATCCAACCGGGACTTTCAAAGCCCGTGGATTAGTCATGGCTGTTGCTAGAGGTCGAGAATTAGGTGTCAGATCATTTGTCATTCCAACCGCGGGGAACGCTGGGGGAGCGCTTGCCGCTTACGCTGCAAGAGCAAATTGTGAAGCACATATATATATGCCGGAAGATGCCCCCATAGTCAATAAACAAGAGGTTACAATCACTGGCGCCAATCTTTATCTTGTTAATGGCTTGATTACAGACGCTGCCCGCTTTGCAAAAGCAGAAGCGGACAAACATTCTTATTTCGATGTATCCACTTTCAAAGAGCCCTACCGCTTAGAAGGGAAGAAAACGATGGGCTTTGAGATTGCAGAGGCATTTAATTGGAATTTACCTGAAGTAATTATCTACCCAACTGGCGGCGGCACTGGTTTGGTGGGTATATGGAAGGCATTTCAAGAACTTGAAGAACTTGGATGGGTATCCAGTGCTCGACCAAGAATGGTTTCTGTGCAATCAACCGGATGTGCGCCTATTGTGCGGGCTTTTAATAATGGGGATTCTCAGGTAAGTTTCTGGGAAAATGCACAAACAATTGCATCTGGTTTACGCGTACCCGCGGTCTTTGCTGACCGCTTGATCTTAAAAATACTGAAAGATAGTCATGGCACTGCTATTGCTGTTTCAGACGAAGAGATTATTGCTGCACAAAAAGAGATCGCAACCTTAGAAGGCATTTTTACTGCGCCAGAAGGGGCAGCGACTTATGCAGCATTACATCATCTCGTTAGAGATGGTTGGATAAAAGCAAATGAAAGAATAGTTCTTCTTAATACCGGTTCTGGATTAAAATATTTATCGTGAGGAGAATAGAGAATTTACGAGTGAATACGAAATGGGGATATTATGATGAGTAATGAAGAAAATAAAAATGGTTTAACACGTGCTTCTCTAGAGTTGTTATTTAACATCAGCCATGAAGTAGCAACAGTACTTGATCTTCCAACGGTCTTAGAGCGTGTTTTGTCTCTATCCATGCATACCATTGGTGCCAACAGTGGCACTATTATTGTCCTTGATGACCAAGGCAATCCCATTGATTCAACGATAATTTATGGTTCAGAAGTCTTTGACCATACAACCCAACAACTTAAAGGCATCATAGACAATGGTCTCGCAGGTTGGGTTGTTAAAAAACGTCAAGCAGCACTTATCCCTGATACGAGCAAAGATGACAGATGGCTTCGGCGACCGGATGATGCTGAAGATGCAACAGGAGCAAAGTCTGCAGTTAGCGCTCCATTGGAAGCCCAAGAACGGCTGGTTGGAGTAATAACGCTGGTTCAACCTGGACCGAATCATTTCAACAAAGATCATCTATCCCTTGTTCAGACAATTGCAAACCAGGCAAGCATTGCAGTTCTTAATGCCCGTTTATACCAAGAAAGCCAACGCCAAGCCAGAGTTATGACAGCATTAGCAGAAAGCGCAGCAATAATAAATGCTAGTTTGAAATTTGACGATGTTATTCAACGCATCTTGCAACAAATCATCAAGGGACTCGATGTAAAAGCAGTTTCCTTGGCGTTAATAGATACCAATACAAAAGAAATAGAATTCAAAGCATCGACTTGCAAAGACGAAACCGACCTTATTGGAAAACGTTTCAAAATGGGACAAGGTATTGCGGGATGGGTTGCTAGAGAAGGGCGAGACATAATTATTCCAGATGCCAACAAAGACCCAAGGTTTTCATCAATTATTGATAATCTTTCTGGTCTTGAAACAGCATCCATCGCATGCGCTCCTATTCGCTCTAGAGGAGAGGTAATTGGAATATTAGAAGCAATAAATCCAAAAGAAAAACAATTCGATCCAGACGCGCTTCTTGTTTTAAGAGGCATCGGTAGTCTTGCCGGTTCAGCGCTGAGAAACGCCCAATTGTATGAATATCTAGAAGCAGCACAACAACGCTATTATGACTTATTTGAAGAGAGCGCTGACAACATTCTAATCACTGATATGCAGGGTCGAATCATTGAGGCAAATAAACAGTCTACCATTACGACAGAATATGACAAAGATACACTCCATAAATTAGACATTAACCAACTTTATCAGCAAAATCCCGATCTACTAGGTAAAAATTTTGAGAACGTGCAAGCAAAGGAAACTATTTCGTTTGAATCCGTATTGTATGCTAAGAATGGAGACCAAATTCCCATTCAAGTATTTTCTCATTTAGTAACTATTGACGGAATTCCCCATCTGCAATGGATTTTCCGCGATATTTCAGAGCAGAAGAATCTTGATCAGATGCGCGACGATCTAATTTCAATGATCTATCATGATCTTCGCTCTCCTCTATCAAATATCGTTTCTAGTTTAGACGTACTTTCCTCAATGTTAGATATTGAATCTGATTCGGCGATAAAATCAATATTCATGATAGCCTTACACTCTACAGAAAGGATTCAGCGATTAACCAATTCATTGCTTGATATTAATCGGTTAGAAGCAGGACAACCTATTACAAATCAACAGGTACTGGTCGTTTCTGAAATCATACAAGAAGCACTAGAAGCCACATCTCCTCTTGCACGTAATAAGAACCAAGATTTCGAAATAAAAATTCAGGAGGAACTTCCAAACATATTAGTTGACAAAAATATGATTCGGCGTGTACTAATCAACCTTATCGAAAACGCTATTAAGTTTGCGCCCGCTAAGAGTAAGATTACGATCGGAGCCGAGACCAAAGATGAATGGGTCCATGTTTGGATTAAAGATAGAGGACCGGGGATACCAGACGAGGATAAGAGTCACATATTCGACAAATATACTCGCTTAAGCAGTCAACATGTTAATCAAGGACTCGGCCTCGGGCTAGCATTTTGCCGTCTAGCAATAATAGGGCATGGCGGTCGTATTTGGATAACTGATGCAGAAGAAAATGGCTCTATTTTTCACATTACACTACCAATCGCAACCATTTGAATAAATCAAACATAACTTCCTATCCCCAAAAAAACATGCTTTGATAAAGGACAAACAACAGGAGCAATCATGGAGGAAATTGCCAACGATATCTACATCGAAGATTCACTGCCAGGAGTAACTGTCGGAGCAATCATTCAAAGACAAGGTACTTTAATGATTGACGCGCCTTTACGCGCAGAAAACGCTCGCTCTTGGAAAGCCAAATTGCTTCATCAAGGCGGGGGAATCTATCGGTTATTAGTCAACCTCGATGGTCACCACGATCGGATCCTCGGAAATCGTGCCATGGGGTGTAATACAATTGCACATCTAGAAACCTTACAATACTTTGAAAACCGACCGACCACATTAAAAGGGCAAAACGAAGATAGTGGTTCAGAGTGGGAAAATTTGTTAGAGATGCTCGGCACTCGTTGGATGGCTCCAAATATTTTCTTAACTGACAATATTAGTATTCATTGGGGAGGTCCAGAGATTAGGATCGAACATCATCCCGGACCAGAACCAGGTGCCCTATGGGTAATCGTTCCAGAAGAAAAAGTTGTATTCATCGGTGACGCTGTTGTCTTGAACCAGCCACCGTTTCTTGCTAGAGCGGATATTCCTCAATGGATTCAAACATTGAGGCTTCTTAGAAGAGTAAAATATCGTAACTATACAATCATTTGTGGAAGAGGGGGAAGAGCAACTGTCCAAGATGTGCAAAACCTACAAAAATATCTCAAAGGCATCTTAGGGCGCTTAGAGAGATTATCATCCCATGATGGACGCCCCGAACAAACCGGTAAATTTGTTAAATCATTGCTGAAAAAACACGACTTTCCGATAGAATTCAGTGTGCTTTACGAACACAGATTGCGTTACGGGCTCTATCAATACTTTACCAAGCATTATTATTCACAAACAAAACCGGACATCGAATAATATACGGCTATAACAATGCTGTCCTCATCTTACAAACCTGTCCTTGAACTTACGCGAGGAAATCTCACCGAATCGATCCATTTTGGGGCTATTGCAGTAACAAATAGCCATGGCGAACTGATCGCGCACTATGGAAATCCACACCTAACCAGTTTTATGCGATCTAGCGCAAAACCTTTACAAGCGATTGCCCTTATCGAGAGAGAGGGGCATAAGCATTTTTCATTCACCCCCGCACAAATTGCCCTTATATGCGCCTCGCATTCAGGAACTGACGCCCATGTTTCAGAACTAAACAAAATGCTTCAGAAGATAGGTTCTGATGAAAGCGAACTGCTTTGCGGAGAGCATCCTCCGATCCATGTTCCCACAATGATTGCCATGCATGAGCGAGGGGAGAAAACCAGCCCGATTCGGAATAACTGTTCCGGTAAACACATTGGCATGATTGCACTAGCCAAATTACTAGGCATAAATCCAAGCGATTATATAAATAAGAGTCATCCGATTCAAGAGATCATTCTTAAAGTCATCTCAGATATGTCTGATGTACCTGTAAGCGACATCGAACTTGGTATCGATGGGTGCTCTGTCCCCACCTTTGCTATTCCCTTATACAATGCAGCATATGCATTCGCAAAGTTATGTGACCCATCATCGTTATCTAAATCACGGGAAAGCGCATGCCGCACAATAGTATCGGCTATGGCAAGTCATCCAGACATGGTTGGCGGCTCAGAACGCTTCGATACAGATTTTATGTTAGCATCAAGTCAAATTGCAATATCAAAAATGGGCGCTGAGGGTTACTTATGTCTCGGATTTCCGCCAGATGAAGATGAAAATCGTCCTAATGGGATTGGTATTGCCATCAAAATTGCGGATGGAGATGGTAAAGGAAGAACACGCCCTGCAATCGCTTTAGAAACAATCAGGCAACTCGGTTGGTTAAAACAAAAAGAAGCCAATAATCTTTCTAAGTATGGACCGACAAAAAGCCTTCATAATCTTAGGAATTTGAAAATAGGTGAAATGCATCCATGCTTTACACTAATCCACGACACATAACAACCCAATAATGAACGATTCCCAAAAGACAGAAAGCAATATCAAACTTGCTATTGAAATACATAATAGACTACTTAATCTTTATGGACCTCCTAAATGGCGCACTCCTTATCCACCCATAGATGAATTAGTCTCTACTATCCTTTCTCAAAACACAAACGACCATAATCGCGACCTGGCTTTTGGGAAATTGAAGCAAAATTTTGCTACCTGGGAAGCAGTGCGGGATGCTCCAGAAACCTTGGTGATTGAAACAATTCGCCCCGCAGGGCTTGCGAACCAGAAGGGGCCTCGCATTCAAAATGTTCTCAAAGAAATTACTCGGCAAAAAGGATCGCTAGACCTGTCATTTCTTCAAGATCTCGCTCCAGAGGAAATTAGAAAGTGGTTATTACAATTCAAAGGTGTTGGTCCGAAAACAGCAGCAATCGTCATTCAATTTGCATTTGATAAACCGGCATTTCCTGTAGATACACACATCTACCGTGTAAGTGGAAGGATTGGAATACGCCCATTCAAAATGTCAGTAGAACAAGCGCATAAATACCTCGAAACACTTTTCCCTCCAGAAACATACTACGCAGCCCACCTGAATATCATTCGTTTTGGACGTGAAATCTGTAAGTCAAGAAATCCTTTATGTGAACAATGTCCATTTCAGGATGTATGTAATTATTACAAAGAAAACCATATTTAGATAATTCTCATTATCCATTCTTTTATCACGCTATCTAAGAAATGTTCATGGTTAAGATGATATACTCGTCTATGAACGGAAGCGAAAAACCTCCTCTCCCTAGGAGTCTAAAATGAAAAAGACCCACGAATTTGACTATATCATCATAGGCAGTGGCTTTGGGGGATCTGTATCTGCATTAAGATTATCCGAAAAAGGATATCGTGTTCTAGTAATTGAGAAAGGAAAAAGACTGGGAGCAAAAGACTTTCCAAAAACCAATTGGCATTTAAAAAAGTGGCTTTGGTTGCCTCCTTTGCGGTTTTTTGGTTTATTTAGAATAAACTTTTTTCGACACATAACTGTATTAACGGGTGTTGGTGTAGGCGGCGGTTCTCTCGTTTATGCAAATACCTTACCAATCCCTGACAAGGAATTCTTTGAAGCAAAAAGTTGGTCGAATTTAGCCGATTGGGAAAATGAACTCAAACCATTCTATCAAATAGGATTGAAAATGCTCGGCGTATCTCCCAATCCCCTCTTAAAAACTGGGGACTTAGCCCTAAAAGAACTTGCTAAAGAGATAGGAAGAGAAGACCAATTTGAAATTCCCAATGTCGGTGTATTCTTTGGAGAACCAGACATCACGGTACCAGACCCCTATTTCAACGGGGATGGACCCGAAAGAACTGGCTGTAATTTCTGTGGTGGATGTATGGTTGGTTGTCGTTATAATGCGAAAAATTCTCTTGATAAGAATTACCTTTATCTTGCTGAGAAAAATGGCGCCAAAATCCACGCAGAAGCAGAAGTATATGACGTTAAACCAATCAATAGCTCAGATGGATCTGATGGATATACCATATCTTGGAAATCATCCACAAAACTCATAAAACAATATGGGAAGTATACTAGTCAAGGAGTAATATTCGCGGGCGGTGTTTTAGGTACTGTTAAATTGCTTCTCGAACTAAAGCACTCTTCTCTCCCAAATTTATCTAACAAAGTTGGGCTCGGAATACGCACAAATTCTGAGAGTTTGATAGGTGTAACTACTTTAGACAAAGACACTGTCTTTTCAGATGGAATCGCAATAGGCTCTCTACTCCATACAGATAAACATAGCAGCATGGAACCGGTAAGATATAATTCGGGTTCTGGATTCTGGAGATTATTACAAAGCCCAATGGTACATGGATCAAGCGCCCTTAATCGAATATGGAAAATATTAACAGAAATTGTCCGACACCCCATTAATAATTTTAGAATCTATTTTGTCAATGACTGGGCTAAAAAAACCCAGATTATTTTATTCATGCAAACACTAGATAGCAAATTGCGATTCACAAAAGGGAAATTCGGATTAAGAACATCGATAGAACAAGGAAAACCTCCATCCGCTTTTATCCCAGAAGCCAAGAATTTGGTGGATCAGTATTCAAAAATTGTTCATGGCAAGCCTAGAGTTTTGCTAACAGAGACACTATTTGGTATTCCAACTACGGCTCATATTCTTGGCGGAGCCATTATGGGCATGTCCCCATCCGAGGGCGTTATCGATAAAGATCACAATGTGTTCGGATACAAGAATATGATGATATGTGATGGTTCATCTATTACAGCAAATCCAGGTGTTAATCCATCATTAACAATTACAGCCCTTGCAGAGAGAGCAATAAGTAAAATACCTCCAAAGTTAAATTAGCCAAAAATTCTTATCATTAGATTAATCACAATACAACCGCAATCTGCGCGGATTAAAAAAGGAGCACCTTTCAAATATGGCAATAGAATTCTTAAGCAGCGAATGGCTTCACGCCTTTAAAAATAAACTAAACCTTGACGAAAGATATGCCCGAATTGCAAAAAACTGGGAAGGAGATTTTGCCTTTCGCATTGAAGCAGACGAAACCTTTCCGCAAGAAAGGATGCTGTATATGGATTTATGGCACGGGAAATGCAGAAATGCTTTTCTAATTGATCAAGAAAATAACAAGAATACCAAACCCGCCTACATTCTAAGTGCTACTTACAATATCTTTCTGCGAATCCTTGAAGGAAAACTAGACCCAATGCAAGCCATGTTATCAAGAAAATTAAAAGTTTCTGGCAGTATGGCATACATGATGCGGAATATCCCAGTTGTCCTAGATTTTGTGCGATGTGCGAAGGAAACAACTCAACAGATCAAAACAAATAATTAAAAAATCGCTTTTCAACAAGAACAATACCATGTCTCGGCAAAAAAAGGGAAATCGCTACCGACTATTAGTATATTATCGCACTTGGAACCGCTTATGGAAAGAAATGTTCGCCATAGGGTTTCTCCTCCTTATTTTATGGCATTTTGGCTACGATTCCTCTTTTTTACATCTTACCCCATTAACAACAAACTTGGTATTGGGCAGTGCAGTCGTTTGTCTTTTTTTTAGCCTAGTTAGTTTCATTGCCCGACGTTTAAATTATGTTCAACCTTTTCCTACTCATTTACTCTTGGTTACACCCCTTTTAAGATTAAACATTTCTTACAAACGGATTAACAGTGTTCGTCCCATTGATGTCGCTAAAATTTTCCATCCATCTAAATTATCTTGGTCACAAAGAAATACAATAGAACCATTTTATGGAATGACTGGCGTTGGTGTCATCCTATATCAATATCCACTGTCTTACAAATTTCTCCGATTATTTATTCCTCTCTCGCTCTTTTTGCCACACACCACCGGGATTTGCTTGATCGTAAAGGATTGGATGAACTTAAGCACAGAAATCGATAGTATGATTGCTTCCCAATTAGATAAAAGAAGAGAAAAAAGAAAACAACCTGGATTAATTACTGACCTCAGAAGTGATTAACTCGTGCATAAAGTTTCCCCTAATTGCAGTTATTTTTAAACTTGTTGGAGTGAGTAACATCACATTAAAATCGTGATTTTTGACAATCTTTATATAACACAAACTCTGGTATGATAATTGTACGAAAGGGAACAAAACCCTTTTCATTCATCGCTGTTTCCTCCTTTGGCGAAAGTTCCCACCGGGTTTTCCTCACCATCTCGGTGGGAACGTTTTATTTATACGTCTCACTTTCAATGATAGGTAAAACGACTGTAAATTTGCTCCCTTTTCCCAGAGAAGAATCAACCCATATACGCCCCTGGTGATTTTCAACGATTGATTTCACAATAGCAAGCCCTAAGCCTGTACCAGATATATTATTAGAAACATTACCTGCTCGATAGAATTTATCAAAAATATATGGTTGATCCGCTGGTGGAATACCTGGCCCATTATCAGAAATTCTGATGATCAATTGTTCGTTTTCCTCATGAGCAGATACTTGGATTTTTCCACCCTCTGGCGTGTATTTAATGGCATTTCCAACTAGATTATCCATCATTTGTCGCAATCTTGTTGTATCACCAAAAATCTTAGGCAACTCCGGTTCTGCTGATAAATCTAATTTAAGATTTTTCTCTATTATTTGGTTACGAAAGTTTTCAAGTGTAAAATTAATAATCGGTAAAATCTGAACAACTTCCTTTCGTGTATCAAAACCAGACTCAATCCGCCCCAAATCTAATAAGTCGTTGATTAATTCTGTAATGTTTCGGACGCTCAATTGTACCCTTCTAACAAATTCCCGTTGCTGTTGATTGATTTCTCCTGCTCGTTCGATCAATTCAACATATCCTAAAATTGCAGTCAATGGGGACCTAAGGTCATGAGAAACAGTATTTACAAAATCTGTCTTGATTCTATCTAACTCTTTCAGGTGTGTAATATCCTGCATTGCTACAATGACACCAACATCCTCAATCGATGTGAGAAGAGCGTTGAAAACACGTCCATCTTCAAGCATAATCTCATCCCGGTAATTATAGTCTCCCATATGGCTCTTTAGCATTTCTAATATTGGAGTGCCCTGAAACACATCCTCGATCGTCCCACCTATTATTTTCTTATCTTCAATCTGGAATGCTTCTTGTACAGTATGATTGACAAGGATTAGTCTACGATCTAATCCCACGACAATCACACCATCTTCAACATTCGTAAGTATTGTTTCCAGTTGCCTTCGTTCATTTTCAGAATCATTATACAGGCGAGCATTTTCAATTGCGATTACAGCATATTCAGCAAGTGTTTTTAATATAGAAATATGGAGAGTTGAATAAGCGGATGAATTACTGCGATTATCTACACCTAAAACCCCAATCACTAGACCATGAATAACTAACGGCACATATATTAAGGATTTTACTAAATAGGTTGTTTTTATCTTCTGAGGTGCATCAGCATTTATCTCTACCAATTCACCTGTACGTATAACTTTCCCTGCTAAAGTGTCATTAATTGGCAAACGAAATGTTTGCACAAACTCATCCTTGAAATTCTTCCCAGCCCGCATGTATAGTTCCCCGCTCTTTTCATCGATCAACAACAAACTACCCTCTTCCGATTCTGTTAGGTTAACAGCAGCATCTACAACCGAACTAAGAACTTGATCAATATCCAAAGATGCTGTTACTGACCGACCAATTTTACTTAATTGTTCAAGAATATCCACTCGTTTTTGTAGGTAATCAGTATTTTTCCGATAAAGTAATTTTGCCCAGTTAGTAAGTTGCTGACCACGCTTCCGGGCTCGTTCAACTGCAGATAAAACATCATCCTTCTTTGTTGGTAAACATAAACATTGTATAGCACCAGTTTCATAAGCGCGAATAATATTTTCTTTATCACTATTGCGAAGAAGCAGAATCACAGGCAATTCTGGATGACTATGATTGATTCTTGAGGCGAGGTTTAATCCTTCTCTATCTGCAAATTCTTCGTCAATAATCATAAGATTATGGTTTGTTTTCGCAAGGTATGACTCAATATTATCGACATTACTCACCAAAGTTACATTAAACCCTGCAGGTGTTAATATTGTGCGCTTAAGTAGATTCCCTAAAAATTTATCTGAAACAGCAACAAGGATATTTTTATCAGACATATATATTCTCTACATTGTTTTTTTCATGCGGTAGGAAGCGAAAAATAGCACTTTAATCCACCACTTGGGTTACTTTCTATGCCAATCTCCCCCCGATGAGATCGGATTATCTCCTTTGCTAAAACCAAGTCGATAAATAATTTATTCGGTTGATTATCTTTCAATTTAATTATCTGATAATAAGGATCAAACACATTTAATAGTTCTTCTTCTGCCATTCCCGCGCCAGAATCGATTACTGTCACATCCACTTTCCCTATACCGCTAATAGTTATTCCAACATCAATCTCGCAACCTTCCGAACAATCTTCAATCGCTCTCATTAATAGCGTATCAAAAACTTGTCCAATTTTTACTGGATCAACTTCCACAAGGACGGGTAATGATGGGAAATTCCAATTTATATCTATATTCTTCATACCCAATTTTTCCATGTGCCTATTAATAGCATTTTTTGCAAGTGTTAGAAGATCGACTTTAACCATTTGCAACTTAGCGGTAGATTCCTGAAAGGCACTTACGGCACTTACAATATTAATCACGCCATTCAATCTTTTTCTAATTGATGTTAATGCTTCATATTGGTCACTCCCAAGGTTTTCCACTCCATCTTGGAAGAGATTTGTAAATTCCTTTATCTCATTTAATTGGGATTTAACTTCTTGATTCAAGTTATGCAAGATTTGTGCTTTCTCTCGTTTGTCCTTCTTTACATTATTTACCACCTCTTGTAGTTTTTTTGCTCTTCGTTCTAAAACATTAAATAATTCAGCATTTACCATGGATATTGCTGCATAATCTGCAACCGCTTCAAGCATAGCCTGGTTACTTTGGCTGAAAGGTATCGCTTTATCGCGAGTAATTACAAGTATTCCTATCACTTCCTTTTGTGCTTTTAAGGGAACAACTAAGGCAGATGAACCCAATTGCCCAATTTTGAATTTTTTAAGGGGATTCCCATGAATTCTCATGGATACACCAGATAAGGCGACAATTGGGCTTAACCCATCATCCCAAGGTTTATTTATATTGTCTTCCAATTCTTTTGGAAGTCCGCGGAAAGCCTTGAGATAAAATGTTTTTGGTTCACCTTTACGGATTAATATCCACCCACGATCCGCTTCAGTAATATACAATGCCCCCTCAATAATCTTGTCAAACAAAATTCGTTGATCCGTGATTGACGTGACTGCCTTACCGAGAGCATAAATCGTTGTTAATTCACGTACTCTCTGTTGCAATTCCTTATTTAATTTTTCTAATTTCTTCCCCAATCGTTCTTTCTCCCTTTTTACCTGCACTTGTTTCATAACGCGTTCTACGGCGGAAACAATTTCGGTTTCTCGGATTGGGGATAACAAATAATCAGATGCACCCAAGCGAAACGCTTGGATAATATCTTCTTCTTGTCCACTTTCAGCAATAATAATTAATGGGACATCGATCCCTTGAGACGAAAAGGCGACGAGTAAATCCTTTCCGCTTAATCCAGACATATTTAAATCCATAATGATCATGTCCGGCATCACATGTATTGTTTTCTGAATCGCGGTTGAAGAATCCCCCGCTATTTCAACCTGATAGCCAAGAGGCTGTAAGGTTTGCCGGGCAATTAGATCACTGATTTCTGGGTTGCTTTCTATAAGTAGTATACGCACCAGATCCATCTCAATAACTTTATAATAGCATGGATAACGTTTTTTGTCTTGCCAACTTGGTAATTAATTTAAAGAAATTTTTATTCTTCATCCACAAATCTGCTAACATCTATTTAACCGATATGCAGATTTCAGAAAAATTCTATACTATGTCAACAGGTTAATATTCTATAAGAAATCATGAAATTGCTTGACTTCTTAATACGATACCATATAAAATCAAAATAGAACAATTATGAAATGAATTATATCCTCAACATTATTTTACTTTTTTAAAGGTAGGGATAAACAATGATTCGCAATAAATTAATTGGTATTATAGGACTTATTTTCGTCCTCTTATTCATTTCATGTGTTTCCCTTTCGAGCATCGAATTCCCCTCGAAAACAACTCCAGCAACAAGCGCTCCTTTACAAACACAGAAAGTACCGGGTGAAATAGCAGTAATCGATCTATCAACTCAACAAAATATTTTTGCTGAACTATATGAAAAGGTTGATCCTGGAGTTGTGGCAATTCGTGTTCTGTCTAAAGAAGGACAAGGTTTAGGATCAGGCTTTGTTATTGATAAGGAAGGTCATATCATCACAAATTACCATGTTGTAAGGAGCGCAAAAGAATTGGAAATTGATTTTCCCTCTGGTTATAAAACGCGCGCAGAGATTCTCGGTACAGATTCGGATTCGGACATTGCTGTTCTAAAAGTGGAAGCCCCTTCTGATGAATTGTTCCCAATTCCCCTTGGTGATTCAGACTTAACAAGAGTAGGACAAATCGTCGTCGCTATCGGTAATCCGCGAGGGTTAGATAGTACTATGACTACAGGAATCATATCTGCCAAAGGAAGAACGATGTCATCTTTACATGAAGCACCAGGTGGGGGCTCTTTCACCGCCGGCGGTATCATACAAACTGATGCTGCCATTAATCCTGGAAACTCCGGGGGGCCTTTATTAAATCTTAACGGAGATGTCATCGGTGTTAATGTCGCTATTCAAACAACGAGTTTCGATATTACAGGTCAACCAATAAATTCAGGTATAGGTTTTGCAGTTCCCATAAATATTGTTAAACGCGTTGTTCCTGCTCTTATAAAAGAAGGAAAATATGATTACCCTTATCTAGGTATTCGAACTCTCGATGAAATCACACTTATCCAGCAAGAAGCCTTGGGGTTGCCTCAAGCCAGTGGTGTATATGTAATTGATGTAACTCCAGACAGCCCAGCGGATAGAGCCGGTTTACGCGGGGGAAAAACCAACACAAAGATAGCAAATCTACTTGGCGGTGGAGACCTGATTACGGCTATTAATAATTTCCCTGTAAGAGATTTTAACGACCTAATTACTTATTTAATTCATAATAAGCAACCAGGGGATAATGTAACCCTAACTGTTTTACGAGATAAGGAACAAATTAACCTAAACCTAACCTTGGGAAAGAGACCTTAAGTGCCTGTTTTATTTAATTTGCGATTATCTACTAACTTTAGTTAAGAACCATTTTTTAGATTGGTCATAAAGTAGGGAAACTAGATCTTTACCAACTAAACAGAGAGGAGTCTAGTATGTTGACAAACCGCGATTTACAAGAATTGCTAAATTATCAATCTCAACATCCAGTAGTCAGTGTATATTTAAACACCGATCCTTCTGAAGGTAATACGGAAGCCCATAGATTAAAATTGCGCTCATTACTGAAAGACATACAGCAAAAAGATGATGCAGAAGCAATCGAACGCTATTTTGATCATGAATTTGATTGGTCCGGAAAAAGTGTAGTGGTTTTTTCCTGCATGCCAGATGATTTCTTTCGGGCTTATACCCTTGCTATTCCCATTTACAGCCGGATAAGGATAAGCAACAATCCTCATGTAAAACCTTTGGCTGACTTATTTGATTTGTACGGTGGTTATGGTATTGTCCTTATCGATCGCCAAAGTGCGCGTTATTTTGCTATTAACCTCGGTCAATTGGTCGATGAAAAAGAATTCAAGGGTAAAAGCGTTCGTAGGATAAAACATGGTGGCGGTTCTCAGTCTGCAGGTAGGAAAAGCGGAGAAGCCGGGCAAAATTATGCTGTCGAAGAAATTACAGATCGAAATATGAGAGAAGCGGGAGAATTCGCCTCGCACTTTTTCAAAACACATAAGATACGAAGGATTTTAATTGGTGGAACTGAAGATAACATCGCACTCTTTAAGCAACATTTACCAAAAACATGGCAAAGTTTAATAATTGGTACTTGCTCTTTAAATATAAATGCAAACATCGACGAAGTTTTAGAAACCGCATTAGAAATCGGTCATGCAGCAGAGCATAAAAAAGAAGCAAAATTAGTTGAATCAGTTATCACAAATGCTGCAAAAGGTCAGGATGGCGTATTAGGTCTTGATGAGACTCTTAGCGCAGTTCACGAAGGACGTGTTCAAATTCTCCTTTTTGACAGTCGTTTTCGCGCTTCCGGTTATCGTTGCACAGGATGCGGTTACATCACCACACAGCCAATCGATATTTGTCCATTCTGCGGAAATGAATTTGAAAAGATTCAAGATGCAGTTGAACTAGCAGTTAGGAAAGTGCTTCAATCCGGTGGTGATGTTGAAGTACTTCAAGGAGATATCTCACTCAAAGATCACGGGCATATTGGCGCTTTACTGCGTTATTGACATCAAAAATATAAACGGTTCAGGGTTACCTTCATTGTAAGGTAACCCCTTTTGCTTAGGATAGAAATTCTATTTTCTATCCAAATACTTATTGTTATAAGAATTTAATTGCCATTCAATACAGGAAATTATTAGGACAGCAATTCCCACATTCCGACTTAGATAACCCAAATAACGTGGCTTAAGATGCTCCTAATACTGAGCCTAGAGATTCTTAATTAGACAGTGCCCTATTTGTTATGGCGTTCTCTCATATAACCTGCGATAAATGTTGAATACTTCGTAAATCCCGCGTATATAGCGGCGGGTTTCATCAAAGCGAATTATTTCGACAAATAGATCTGGATCTTCTAATGAAAGTGATTCCCAAACAGCAGCATTCCCCGGACCCCCATTATATGCAGCGAGGGCTACAAAAAGATCCCCATTAAAGTAATCTCGTTGGCTGTCTAAATAATCCGCTCCAAGGGTAATATTAACTTTTGGTCTATACAAATCCTCATCGGAGTAATCGGGGGGCCAGTCTGCTTGTAAAGCAACTGTTGCTCCTGTGCTAGGTACAATTTGCATCAATCCTCTTGCTCCAGCCGAGGAGTGCACAAAGCCTTCAAAAAGACTCTCTTGCCGAATAACGGAAAAGAGAAATAGTGGATGAAAATCATAGGCTTGGGCAACAGGTATAATGATGTTTTTATAATAAGTTCCGAATCTAACATGATTAAAATAAATTGGAGCATTCATCGTTTCCGCATCATTCATACCAGCCAAATTCAGCACTTGCCTAGCAGCGAATATCGCTGAACGGTACAAACCTAATTCCAGTAAATAATTCGCTAAGCGATAACTATTGACAGGGTCGTTTTTTACCTCATCCCGCAAGTCCTCAAATTCAAGCCGTGCAAGTTCATATTCGCCCAATTTCCATAACGCTGTACCACGAATTAACCTTTGATCCTTTAAAAGAACATTGGGGGAGTGAAGATCAATGTCTGATGAAAGTCCGAACTTCTCGCGCATCCATGCCTCTGCTTCTTTTTGTTCAGAAACATTATCTACCCCAAGATCGTATATAAGTGGCGGTTCAAAAGGTTGCCTATCAAGCAAAATATCCCTTGCTCGTTCGCTATAATAACCAGTTGGATCAAGATTCGCCGTTATCTCAAACGTTGTTTGAGCACTTGATATATTCCCAAGCAACTGATATGATTTCGCAATCCAAAAATTCCCACGAGCCCGTTCTTCTAATTCAGAGACGTTTCCCGCGTAACTTTTGAACGTTGCTAATGCCTGTTCGTAGTTCGCACTTCGATAAAACGACAACCCTGCTTGAAACATCGCGGGATTAGCATATTCGCTCGTTGGATATTCAGGTGCAACTCTTCCCCAAATCTCAGCAGCCCTATCTAGCCTACCTCCCCTTTCTTGGATTCTCGCAGCCATATATAAAAATTCTGGAGCCCGCTGATGCCAGGGATTAGATTCTACGAAATCAAGAAGAATTTGTGAAGCGTTATCATAATCATCAAAATACGCCCAAAGCACATATACTTTCTCCTCAATTACTTTATCAATAATATCTGACTCTGGATTTAATTCGAGAAGTTCATTCCAAACATCAATTGCGCTTTGTGGATCTCCGAGGGAAAGAAAGGCGAGACCTTTATAATAGATAGCAATATCTGCCTTCTCGGTATTATTGGTTAAGTAACGATCAAATGCAGCAATTGAAAGGCTATATTGATTTGCAAAATAGTCAACCAAACCGCGATCAAACTCACTAACAGGATAACCTGCCTCTACTAAATTAATCAGTGAAATATACGAGTCATAGGCTAAAGGGTAATTTTCAACAGCATTCAGATAATGCTCATAAGCGGACTGCGTTTGCCCAAGAGGGATGTAGGCTTGCCCTAAAAGATAATCCGTCTGGGCTTTAATATAATCATTTGTCGTCCTTGAAAACACATCAGTATAAGCCACTATCGCAGTTGTGTAATCACCAAGCGCAGCATATGCCTTACCTATCTTAACCTGTATTGAAAGAGATTCACCTACTCTTGGAGCAGCAATTGCTTTCTGATAATCCGAGATTGCTGATGAATAATTGCAATCTGCCATTAAAGAATCGGCTTTCCATTCATAAATATAAGAATCTATCACACCAGGGTTTAAAGAAAGGTAAGAAGCATAAGCATCGGCTGCTTCTTGATAGCGGTTTAAAGCAGAATATGTTTGTGCCATTTCAAAGTAAGCATCAGCAAGAACCATTGTATTTGGGTATTCTTCAACCACAGGTCTCAATGCATTCAAAACGCCAATATAATCGCCCATTTTGTAACGCGTCCGTCCAAGACCAAGCAACGCGGCACTTTTAACTTCAGGTTCAGAACTGTTCTCAAGTGCAAATGTATAGGCTTGCAACGCTTGCTCCCAATCCCCCTCCCAAAAGGCTTGATCCCCAGCAACAATGGAAGGAGTAGGGTTAGGAACTAGACTGACTGAGACCTGCGATGTAGGTAAGGGTGTTTCGATTTGAACCTGATTTGTTTCTATGCGAGTTGAACTAGGTTCAGTAATACCGATCCCTGGGGTGTTTTGTGCAGGAATAGTACAAGCGAATCCAAGGGAACCCATTAAAACCAACAACAAATAAAGGTAGACCTTCTTCATAAAAGAGACTATAATCTAACCTCTTTTAAACGTCAACCTTTTGACAAAGATAGTGAATATGTTAAATACAGATCGCTATTTGTAATATGGAGGCTAACTCATGCGAACGGTTTTTTGGGATTACAACTCAAACCAATTAAACATGATTGACCAACGGCTACTCCCGAGTACTTTTGAGATAGCCGTTTTTGATGATTATCACAATGTTGCGAAAGCCATCACAGACATGGTGGTTCGAGGTGCACCAGCAATCGGCGCTGCAGCAGCCTTCGGGTTGGCTCTGGCTGCAATTAAATCTAAAGCAACCTCCTTTGAGGAATTGCGACGGGAATTGAACACCGCTGCTGATCTGCTTCTACAATCAAGACCGACAGCAATAAATCTCCATTGGGCAATCCACCGTGTTTTAAGCCATATACCAGGGTCATGCAATGATGTTGACGAACTACGTCAGTTTATCTTGAATGAAGCACAAGCGATAGCAGATGAAGATATCGAGATTAACAAAAGAATGGCTAAAAACGGCGCACAATTAATTCAGGATGGCGATACCATTATTCATCACTGCAATACTGGGGCTCTAGCCACTGTTGATTGGGGAACTGCGCTCGGTGTGATTCGCATGGCACATGACCAAGGAAAACATATCCATGTGCTTGTTGATGAAACAAGGCCTCGCTTACAGGGTGCTCGTCTGACAGCGTGGGAATTATCTCAATATAAAATACCTTATGACATCATCACGGACAATGCTGCAGGATATTTCTTACATAGTGGTCAAGTTCAAAAAGTGCTATTTGGAGCTGACAGGGTCGCTTCCAATGGAGATGTAGCCAACAAAATCGGCACTTATATGCTGGCTTTGGCTGCTTTTGACAATAATGTACCCGCTTTTTCTGTCGTTCCCACTTCTACGATAGATTTATCTCTTAATACTGGAAATCTAATTCCAATTGAAGAGAGACCACAAGCAGAAGTTTTAGACATTACCATTGCAGAGCGCAAAGTATCCCCTGAAGGAGCAACCGCAAAGAATCCGGCATTTGACATCACGCCAAACAGGCTGATTACCGGTATCATTACCGAGAACGGTATTGTTTATCCCCCATATGATGAAAACCTACAAAAAGTGGTAATTACCACAACGAAACCCTAACGCTAAAAAATATTTTCGTATTTAAAATCGCTTCGGAATTAATTAATTATGGATATTGTATTAACAGGATCAGTCGCATTTGATTATCTGATGTCATTCCCAGGAAATTTTCGAGACCATATCCTGACAAATAAACTACAATCGATCAGTCTATCCTTTTTGGTCGATCAAATGGTAAAAAGACGTGGTGGAATCGCCCCAAACATCGCATACAATTTGGCGCTGCTAGGAATTAAGCCTCGCATTATGGCAACCGTTGGTAGCGATTTTGAGGAATATCGTTCATGGCTGGATCAGAAAGGCGTTGATACTTCAGCGATGGTGGTTATACCAGGAGAATTTACTGCATCTTTTTTCGCAAACACAGACCAAGAGAATAACCAAATTGCAAGTTTTTACACTGGCGCAATGGCATATGCTAAACAACTCTCCTTTTATGAACTAAAGGGGAAGAAGCCAGATCTGGTTATCATCTCACCGAATGATCCAACTGCTATGAACAAATACGTAAAGGAATGTCAAGAATTAGAAATTCCTTATATATACGATCCAAGCCAACAAATTGTCCGCTTAAGCGGTGAAGACCTTCGTAAAGGAATAGAGGACGCTCTTGCCTTGATGGTTAATGACTACGAATTTGGTCTTATTCAAAAACACACCGGAATGTCAGAAAAAGATATTCTTCAAAACCTATCTTTTATGGTAATCACTCAAGGTGAGAATGGCTCCACAATCTATACCAATTCTCAAACGTATCAAATTCCAATTGTTCCCCCAGAAAAAATCATTGATCCAACCGGTGTTGGCGACGCATATCGTGGGGGATTTCTCACAGGGTATAATTACGGATTTGACTGGCAAACTTGCGGTGAAATGGGGGCGCTCTCCGCATCCTATTGCCTAGGAAGCAGTGGTCCACAAAGCCATTCCTTTACAATCGATGAGTATATTGCCCACTTCCGTAAGTATTTCGATGATCATGAACAACTCGAAGTTCTTCGCCCAGTGGATAAAAAAATAATATAAAATAATTTAACACCGGAGATGATTTATGGAAAAATATGATATTAAAGATTCCTCCCTCGCCGAAGGCGGGCGCAGGAGAATACAATGGGCTGAGCGAGAAATGCCTGTACTGCGCTCCATTCGCGAACGCTTTAAACAAGAACAGCCACTCAAGGATGTTAGGATTTCTGCATGCCTTCATGTAACCACAGAAACCGCAAATCTGATGCAAACACTACAGGCTGGGGGAGCAGATGTTGTTTTAACCGCATCGAACCCTCTTTCCACGCAAGATGATGTTGCTGCCTCATTGGTCAACCATTACGAGATTCCAGTTTTTGCCATTAAAGGTGAAAATAACACAACTTATTACAAACACCTTGAATCAGCCATTGCCCACAAACCGCAAATTACGATGGATGACGGTGCAGACCTTGTAAGCACAATACATAAAGCACACCGCGATTTACTCCCAAACATCATTGGTGGTACGGAAGAAACTACTACCGGCGTCATTCGTCTTCGAGCAATGTCTGCTGACAAGGAATTAAAATTCCCGATGATTGCTGTAAACGATGCCATGACGAAGCATTTCTTTGATAACCGTTACGGAACAGGGCAATCAACGATCGATGGGATTATCCGGGCAACTAACATTTTGCTTGCTGGAAAGAACTTCGTTGTTTCTGGTTATGGATGGTGTGGTCGCGGATTGGCAATGAGAGCACGAGGTATGGGAGCCAGTGTTATCGTAACGGAAGTTGACCCCCTTAAAG
Source organism: Anaerolineae bacterium (assembly GCA_011176615.1). GTDB lineage: Bacteria > Chloroflexota > Anaerolineae > Anaerolineales > UBA11858 > G519. The sequence continues at coordinate 33,768 of DUEG01000016.1, forward strand.
CACTCGAAGCAGTAATGGATGGTTTTAGAGTAATGCCAATGACTCAAGCAGCACCTATTGGAGATATTTTCTGTACTCTTACAGGTGATATGAATGTGATCGACAGACATCATTTTGAAGTAATGAAAGATGGCGCTATCGTCGCAAACTCAGGACACTTCAACGTAGAGATCAACATACCTGCGTTAGAGGATATGGCGGTGGGGAAACGACGTGTGCGTCCATTTGTAGAACAATACGAGATGAAAGACGGTAAGGTTGTTCATTTGCTTGGAGAAGGACGCCTGATAAACCTCGTCTCTGCTGAAGGTCATCCTGCAAGCGTAATGGACATGTCATTTGCCAATCAAGCACTCAGCGCGGAATACTTGGTCAAACATGCTGATAAACTTGAATTTAAAGTTTATAAAGTGCCCACTGAAATAGATCAAAATATTGCAATGCTTAAACTTGCTGCGATGGGTATAGACATTGATACTCTTACAGATGAACAATTAAAATATTTAAATTCCTGGAGAGAAGGAACGTAAAACCCAACACTCTGATGACAATATCTCCACAGCAATTCTTGTGGAGATTTTTTTATTTAATCTCCTAAAACAATCGCCATATTCCCCAGAACCGCCCAGGATTCTAAGAATTTTTCAATTGGGCGATCATACTTCCACTCACCATCTAACACAGTAACGCTGCTTTGAGAGTACCCTATCACAATAACGGTGTGTTCATAATGAGCAACCACTGTCTCATCACCATCACTCGAGGTGTATGATAAAGGCATCCCATTTCCAACGCGACCAATAACCCAAACCATGACTGGTTTCCCATGAGCAATTTCAGATTTTAATTTCTTCCATGACATTCCGTATATTGGCTCCGCATTTATTCCATATTCTCGGAGCAACTTCGCTACAGGTTTTGCATACACTCCATAAGAATATGGAGGTATTAGTCCCCACACTCCGTGAACATTTCCCACAAAACCTCGGTTTGGATTATCCGAAATAGGCAAGGCTGCCTGGAAAGAAGCCTCTGCTATGACCACACCAAAGAAAGATGCCCAATCTACTGCAGAACGCGCTTCACAATCCAAAGAATATATGGGAAAACGACCATAGATTCCTGTTATCAATGCTCGAGAAGGGTAAGGCGGCGTTGCAGTTTGCGTTGAGGTTCTTGTGGGTAAAGGGGTCATTGTAATGGTAGCAGTTGATGTTGGAGAAGGGGTTTGTGTAAACGGTTTCGGCTGGAATGGGGTTAGTGAGGGTGATAATTTCAGCTGATTAACATTCTCGATTAAACGTTTTTTTGAGATTGGTTGCTGAAGAAAGGTCCCAGCCACCCCGTTCTGCCCCCCAAAATTTTCATTAATGAAACTTAACGGTTCAATTCGAGATAGAATTTTTGCAAATGAATAACGCTGGGTGTTGATCCCTAGGTAAAGGAGGAAAATAGCACTTATACCAACGATGGAGAATAAAATTTTTTTATGCCCTGGCGTCATATATTCTCAGGTCTCTAAGCGAAGTATTTATTCAGCGACAAACTACTCAGAAGGTTTTCTCTAACAGATTTTTAATTAAATATTTAAAACGAGGTCTATCGCTATATAATTTTACTCCAATTCGATTAGGACCTGGGCATTTCTATTCCTCTAGAAAATTAAGGATGGTTCTCGTAAATAGAATCGGGAGTGCACTTCCATTTATAGGTGTCTACTCTTTTATTTCTCTTGGGAATGTGATTACGACATTAAACCATCCAAACACAGATCCGATCCAGCCGGATATTATTGCCCAGATTCCTGCAACAATGGGTGCCATTACAGGAGTAAGCGCACCTGCATAAGGA
>DUEG01000160.1 GCA_011176615.1 Anaerolineae bacterium
AGTTTCCGGTCTCACATCCAAATACAAATAATGTTTTCCACCAATACCGCGTCCTGCTTTCATCTCCAAATACATAGCCCGGCTGACAACATCTCGGGATGCCAAATCCTTGGCATGGGATGCGTAATGCTCCATGAAACGCTCACCCTTATCATTGATCAAAACCCCGCCTTCCCCGCGGACACCTTCAGTAATTAGAATACCCATCTTATAGATACCAGTGGGATGGAATTGATAGAACTCCATATCCTCAAGCGGGATACCCTTCCGAAGTGCAATGCCAAGTCCATCTCCAGAATATGTGTATGCATTTGACGTAATCCGCCATACTTTTCCATAACCACCCGTAGCAAATATCACTGCTTTTGCGTGAAAGATATGAATCTCTCCAGTTGCCAATTCAACCGCCACCACCCCTGCTGCTGAGCCATTCACCGTAATCAGATCGATTACTTGAAATTCGTCGTAAAATTTTATGTCATTCTTGATACATTGCTGGTAGAGCGTTTGAAGGATCATATGACCGGTGCGGTCAGCAGCATAACAAGCCCTGTGGACATTTTTACCAGTAATATTGTTCGTATGACCGCCAAAGGGTCGCTGGGCAATTTTCCCTTCCGGTGTGCGGTTGAAAGGCAAACCCATATGCTCCAATTCGAAAACGATCTCTGGTGCTTCCGCGCACATGAACTCTATTGCATCCTGGTCCCCCAAATAATCACTTCCCTTGACCGTATCATACATGTGCCACTCGGGTCGATCTTCCTCATAGTTACCCAAAGCGGCACTAATACCACCTTGCGCTGTCCCCGTATGAGATCGTGTAGGGTAAAGTTTGCTTATAATTGCTGTATCCGCTGTTTTCGATGCATATAATCCCGCCATCAATCCAGCACCACCAGCGCCTACAACGATCACTTCGTGTTGATGAGTTTTCATATTGTTCTCCTTCCCGTCACGCTATGAGCCTAATATTACATATATACCTAAGATGATTGCAAATACCCACAATATAAAAAGAATCACTCTTAGGAAATATTGCCAAAAAATGCTATGGATATAGTCATCAAGGATGACTCGCAAACCATTAAATCCGTGCGTGGCAGCCAAAAAGATAACCAGCATTTCCATAATTTGCCAGAACCCATTCGCCCATCCAGCGGTAACGTCAGGAATATTGCTATCTAAAACATGATTTGGGTTCTGAAAAAATGTCCATCTCATCAAAGTTCCCAAATCCATCTGAGTGCGAGCACCCATAATCAATGCCATAGCAACCCCAACAATTGCCAGGATGAACATTGCCAGCCCTGACAAACGGGTGAAAACAAACATGAGATATTCAAGATTCCAGCCCGGTTGTGGCACTTTTCTCATCATCATATTGCTTTTCTCCTCTCTATCCGCCTGAAATTGCACGTTGGATCATAACGAAAATTGTAATTCCATATATTGGGATTATTATTAACCACTCAAACCAAGTCGCTTCATGTTGATATTCCACTAATTTAGGCCAAGTATCAAGGATGATGATTCGAAGCCCATTTATAGCGTGAAAAATCACACAAAAATATACAATGACCTGAAAATAAACAGACTCATACAACGTGTTGTAAGCAATCGCTAAATCGCTGCCAGTTTCTAGAGTGAAAAATGAAGAAAGAACATGGAGACTTATAAAAAAGATGATCACTAAAGCGGAAATTCTGTGCAATATCCACGCGAGCATAGGACCGCCCCCTTTGTAGCGCAGCCCTTCAAAAAAATTTACATTACGCTTAAGAGCCATAAATTCCTCCTCAATCCCTTCGTTTGCAATAAACAAAAACCATCTCAACCCATCTCTCGAAAGGAATCTTCATGAATCAGTCTTTACAGGTTTTTGCTGACAAGATTCAATTTTCCCTTCATAACTGATGAACCGATTATGATTATATCGTATAATATTTTAACATTTATAAGATATAAAAGAAAAGAATACTTATAATAAATAAGGAAAAAGCAATCTGTTTAATTATTCCACTGGTAAGATTACGTCAAAAGTGACAAATCTCATGGTTTGTTCATACTATTCATCCTGAACATGACGTATTCATCTGATTTATAATATAAATCAGATGAATAAAGAAAACGAGGTTTCGCAAGGAACAATGATTTGACTAACAGCAAGGATTTAGCGATCTGCAAAATCAGGTTTTCGTCATATACACATAATTGCAAATTCTTTTCCAGGATACAATAAAATTTTTAAGTCCTAGTCTTCGTGTTAGGAGGCGTGAATGGGAAAAAAGTATAAATCACCTCATATGAATCGGCGAGAATTTACAACCATTATGATGTCCTTTATCGGGTCGATCATGGGCGCCATGATAGGCATACCAATTATTGATTATGTAATATCCCCTGCAATTAAAACCCGTAAGACGGATGATTGGGTTTCTATGGGACCTTTGGACACATATCCAATAGGAACACCAACGTTGTTTACCTACACTCGAACAGTGGTGAACGGATGGGAGCGGTCAACGAATAGTTATGGCGCCTTCGTCATCCGAAAGTCAGAAAATGATATGGGGGTTTTTTCAAACATCTGTACACATCTTAGTTGCCGTGTAAATTGGCATGAGGACATTCAACAATTTGTTTGCCCCTGCCACGATGGACGCTTTGACATTAATGGGATTGTGCTTTCTGGACCTCCTCCCCGTCCGCTAGATGTGTTTGAATACAAAATTGAGGATGGAAACATCTTGATTCATGTTAAAGAGTGATCACATAAACCAATCCATATATTCATGGTAATTGTGATACAGAAAGGATCAATATGGCAGAAAATATCTACAAATGGTTAGATGAGCGATTAGGATTGACCACCATATACGACACAATTCTCGACCGCAAGGTCCCTGAAGTTAATTGGTGGTTCACCCTAGGAAGCGCAAGCCTGTTTTTATTTCTAATGCAAGGGATAACTGGTATCTTTCTCTCCGTATATTATGTACCATCACCTAACCAAGCATACGATAGCATTGAATATATTATGAATGAAGTTGCATTTGGTTGGCTTGTTCGCGGAATTCATCACTGGGGGGCAAGTGTTATGGTATTGATAGTTTTTATCCATATGCTCAGAGTATTCTTTTACGGTGCATATAAATTCCCCCGTGAGGTCACTTGGCTAACTGGTGTGTTATTGCTTCTATCGGTGTTGGGAAGTGGCTTTACCGGTTACCTTCTCCCTTGGA
>DUEG01000161.1 GCA_011176615.1 Anaerolineae bacterium
AAGGAAGGCGAAGGACAAATTGTTCGTCTCACCTTCCATCACACGTGCTTTGATGTTAGGATATTATACATCAGGGTGACATTTTTGCTGTTCAGTTAGGGTGACATAATCGCTGACCTATGACATACTAAATTTATTAGGTGTTGTTTTTCGGTAAACTTGTGTAAGCAATTAGCGAAAATGGCACCTGGTGAAAAAGGGTGTAATCATAAGCACGAAAAAGGTGTGTAAGGTATAATTTTACCCGCGATAAGAATTATTGATCTTAAAATTGTTAGGAATAATCAAGAGAAAAACTAAAGAGAGGTAATCGAAAAGATAATGATAACTTACAAACAACAACGATGGAGCCTAAAAGAACTTTTCCCTGGGGTTGATAGCCCTGAATTAACCAAATCGTTTGACGATCTCGATAAGATGGTCTCTGAATTCGAGGGTCAAAGAGAAAAATTGACTGCAGAAATAATCACAAACGACTTCAAGGAAATGATTACCCAGTATGAAGAAATTACCCGCAAAGCATATCATATCTCTGGATATGCGAGTCTGTTGTTCACTGAAAACACACAAGATCAATCTGCCCAAGCCCTGGTTAGTCGTGTGGATCAATTTTTGGCAGGTGTACAGAACCGCACACTTTTCTTTGAGTTATGGTGGAAAAGCCTCGATGATGGTAATGCTGAACGCTTAATGGAAGCCTCTGGACCCTATAAATATTGGCTTGAGGAGATGCGGCACTTCAAGCCGTTTACGCTCTCGGAACCCGAAGAAAAGGTTATTAATCTTAAGAACGTAACAGGGAATTCAGCCCTGGTGACTTTGTATGATGCGATCACGAATCGTTATGTCTTTAAAGTCAAAGTAGAAGGGGAATTGAAGGAACTTACACGGGGGCAATTAATGGTTTATGCGCGTCACCATGACCCTGATTTGCGGGCTGCGGCTTATCAGGAACTCTACCGTGTTTATGGAAATGACGGCGCTATTCTTGGGCAGATGTATCAAACCCGCGTGCGTGATTGGCGCAATGAGCACGTAGAATTACGGAAATATCCTAACCCTATCTCGGTACGGAACTTGGTTAACGACATTAAAGATGAGGTAGTTGACACTTTGTTGGAGGTTTGTGAGCGCAATGCGCCTCTCTTTCAACGATATTTCAGGTTAAAGGCTAAATGGCTAGGGATAGAAAGACTTCGCCGCTATGATATTTATGCGCCTGTAGCAAAGTCTGATAAAACTTATCCCTATGCAGATGCGGTTGAATTGGTCCTGCAATCTTTTGATGATTTCGAGAAACGCATTTCTAAATTGGCTAAAAAGGTTTTCGATGAGAATCATATCGACAGCGAGGTGCGGAAGGGAAAACAAGATGGAGCATTCTGCATGACAGTGGAACCAAAACTAACCCCTTGGGTGAAACTTAATTATCAGGGCAAATCGGACGATGTGGCTACTATGGCGCATGAACTCGGTCATGCAATCCATGCCATGTTGGCTTCTCATCACACTGTTTTTACCCAGCACTCATGCTTGCCGCTAGCCGAAAACGCTTCTACATTTGGGGAAATGCTTTTGGTCGAACGGCTGCTTGAACTAGAAAGTGACCCCGCGGTACGCCGAGACATTCTATTCCGTCAGGTAGATGACGCATATGCTACGATTATGCGTCAAGCGTTCTTTGCACTCTTCGAGCGCGAAGCGCACGATAAAGTGCAAGAAGGCGCAACAGTCGATCAATTAGCAGAAATGTATATGGAAAACCTTCGCGAACAGTTTGGTGATGCCGTGGCGTTGAGCGATGAATTCCGTTGGGAGTGGGTTTCAATTCCCCATATCTATCACTACCCGTTTTATGTGTACGCTTATTCTTTTGGGCAATTGTTAGTGCTTTCGCTATATCAACAATATAAGAACGAAGGCAAGCCGTTCATTCCTCGCTATCTCAAGATTCTCGAAGCAGGGGGTTCAAAGGCGCCTCTGAGCATTCTCTCTGAGGCGGGTATCGATGTAACAAAAGCAGCATTTTGGCAGGGAGGGTTTAATGTCGTTGAGAATATGATCGCACAATTAGAAGCGCTCCCCATTTCTTAAGAAGAGAGCATTCAGGGTTACTAAAAGGGTATGTTCGTAAAGAGCATACCCTAAAATTTTGTCTTACGTAGGTTTTCCCTTTTAAGCCAGCATATGAAGCGTAATAGAAAAGGATGGCAAGGATACCCACCTCACAGATCTCCTGCACCCTGTCTTTTTGTTGACCGGTTGGAGCCTAAGACTCTTCTTCGATTTCTGGTTCTTGTTCCTCTGGTTTTTGATCGAGCATTTGCATTTGTGATGCGATCACCTTTGTAAAAGAACGGGTTTCACCCTCGACCTCATAACGGTCTGTTTGTAAACGACCTTCTATATAAACCAGACGTCCTGTGGAAAGGTATTCCTGACAAATTTCTCCCAACCGCCCCCAGGCATCGACGTTGAACCAATCGGTTGCTTTTTTAATTTCGCCGTCGCTGCTTTTCCAGCGGCGATCGACAGCGACTGTGAAACTGCAAACATTTTTACCATTTGGTATGACTCGGGACTCTGGATTTCGCCCAAGGCGTCCGATGAGTTGTACACGGTTTAATCCAGCCATGATATTCCCTCCAAGAACATTATGCGATAACAATGATGTTAGTATCAGTTTAGCGTAAGATTTACCTTTGTCAAGAGGGTAATGCAGTTGCGTATGTTAGGAAAGGCTGGTATCCTTAAAGAGGATTGGTTTGTGTCCAATATATATCTTGCATCAGGTGGATGTTATGTACATTGCAATTGAAGGTGTTATCGGTGTAGGCAAGACCACTTTGGCTCGTTTGCTTCAACCCGAGTTCAACACACAACTATTATTAGAGGTATTTGAAGAGAACCCATTCCTAGCCAATTTTTATAAGGACAGGGAGCGATATGCATTTCAAACGCAAATATTTTTTCTGCTTAGTCGCTATCAACAGCAGCGTGCTGTCCCTGAGATTTTACAAACAGGAACAGATTTGATAACAGACTATACTTTTGAAAAAGATGCATTATTTGCAGGAATTAATCTTAAGGGAGATGAACTGGTAACATATAACAATTTGCATAAGGCATTAGCCGAAAAAATACCTTTACCTGATTTAATTGTGTACTTGCGGGCAGATACCGATGTGCTCATGCAAAGAATTGCTTATAGAGACCGACCGTACGAACGAAATATGGATAGCCAATATATTGATGAGGTAAACCGTGCTTACGAGGCTTTTTTTGGTGATAGTCATCAAGGCGTACCAGTTCTTAGGGTTGATACGAATGAGTTGAATTATGTCGTCAGGGAAGATGACCTTAAATGGATCGGAAACCGAATTCGCCAGGCATTACAGTGGGCACCTTTCCAGCCGGAATTACCTCTTAATAGGGGAATAAGCGAAAAATAATTTCTTCGGGAGTACTGGTCTTAATAGGGTAGGC
>DUEG01000162.1 GCA_011176615.1 Anaerolineae bacterium
AGAAATACAGACGTTTCCCCTACAAGGTTCAAACGCCTGTATAAATGCCATGCTTGAATAATTATTATTTAATTAACTATATCAATTAATTCCCATTTCCTCATATATGGTAACATGAAACATAATGACCACCGCCTTGATCCTCAAGAGGTGGGTGATCATTGCTTTCACATACCTTATCTGCTAATGGACAGCGTTCATAGAATCGACATCGAGGCAAAGGATTAACCGGCTTGCTGATGCCTCCTTTGATTTTTACTGGTTTGCGCTCATGGGTAGGATCGGGAACAGGTACTGCGGATAATAACGCCTTCGTATACGGATGTAACGGATTATGAAGCAGTTCCTCTGTTTCTGCAATCTCAACAATTTTTCCCAAATACATAACTGCAATTCGGTCACACATATAACGTGCAACCGCGAGATCGTGTGTAATATACAAATAGGTTACTGAGAAACGGTCTGCGAGTTCTTGCATCAAATGCATCACGCCTGTACGGACAGATACATCCAGCATTGAAGTCGGCTCATCAGCAACGATAAAATCCGGGTTAATAACCAGAGCACGGGCAACTGCTACTCTCTGTCTTTGTCCACCCGAAAGTTCGTGGGGATAACGGAACAAGAAACTGGCTGCTGGGGTTAAGCCTACCGTTTCCAAAAGATCCGCTACTCGAGCCTCACGCTCAGCAATTGTCCCAATACCTTGGACATCCAATGGCTCTGCCACAGTATCATAAATAGTCAGGCGAGGGTTCATAGACTCATACGGGTCTTGGAAAATCATCTGGACTCTACGCCTAAAGACCTTCATTTCCTTACCCTTCATGAAAGCAATATCTACTTCCCCCTCGTTAGTCATTAATTTGATGCTACCCTCAGTCGGATCAATTAAACGGGTTAGCAGTTTGCCAGTGGTTGTTTTGCCGCAACCGGACTCTCCAACAAGACCAACGCTTTCGCCGCGAGCAATTTTAAGGTTAACCCCACTTACTGCATGAATGAATGTATCCGCTTTCTTAAATACACCTTGCCCTACTGGATAGAGTTTGGAAAGGTTTTCTACATTAACTAGAGTTTCATTATTATCCGTCATTATTGCTTGCCTCCAGGATGCCAACAGGCTACATAATGATTATCTCCATAGTCCTTGAATTCCGGTACTTGTTCATGACAAATATCAGTTGCATAAGGACAACGAGGATGGAAACGGCAGCCCGTCGGAGGATTTAGGAGATCAGGTGGTTCACCCGGTAACGTAACCAACTCTGTTTTTTCTCCAACGATACTCGGGAAGGATGACATCAATGCCATCGTATAAGGATGAATCGGATGATGGAAAATATCAACAGTCGTTGAGAGTTCAGCAAGTTTTCCTGCATACATCACACCCACACGCTCACAAACTTCAGCAATAACCGCAATATCATGGGAAATGTAAATCATAGACATATTCAATTGCTTTTGAATATTCCTGATCTGTGTCAAGAGAGAATCTTGAACAATCACGTCTAATGCTGTCGTTGGCTCATCAGCAATGATAATATCAGGGTCACAAGAAAGTGCCATTGCAATCACCGCACGCTGCCGCATACCACCACTGTACTGATGCGGATATTGATCCTTTAATGCTGGGTCAAGACCAACCAAATTATACAGATGATCTATCTTTTGAGACATCTCCTCTTCAGTAAGTTGAGGAGTGTGCAAGCGCATTGCTTCAAGAATCTGCTCCTCGACTGTATAAACAGGATTCATGGAGTTCATTGCTGCCTGAAATACCATCGAAATATTACGCCAACGATACTTCCTTACTTCAGCATCACTAAGGGGAACAATATCAGTACCATTAATCTTAATTTCCCCTTTCTCAATTTCCGCATTACTCGGAAGCAATCTCAGTAATGACATTGCAATCGATGTCTTCCCACAACCTGATTCTCCAACCAGACCCAAAGATTCTCCGCGCTTCACCTTAAAACTCACATCATCCACAGCATATACGGGACCCTTCCTGGTCATGTAATGCATGGTTAGATCATTCACTTCAAGAACATAATCTTTGTTTGTCACTGTTACTCTCCTATATTTCTTCTAGGAATACTCGTTACAAGCCAACTTTATCTTTGGCGAAGACGAGGATTTACAACTTCATCTAGCGCACGCCCAACCAAATAAAATGCTGCACATAGAAGTGTGATAGCAAGACTTGCAGGGATTAGTAAATACCAAGTATCAAACCGTAAGAGGTAACCAAATACTTGAGTCGTGTTGATCATCAATCCCCAAGACATATCAATCTCCGTTAGCCCAAAAAAGGATAAAACCGCCTCAGAGAAGATTGCACCCGTGACCACAAACATCATATAGAGCAAAGAAATAGGCATAAGATTCGGAACCATGTGCTTAAAAATGATATGCCTATCGCCTCCACCGGCAATGCGCGCAGCCTCAATGTAAGGTTTGACCTTAATTGTCAGTGCCTGTGATTTAATGACTATCGCGGTTCCACCAAAACCCGAAAGTATTCCAATGACCAGCGCTAGTTGTATCATTCCAATAGCCATTAATGCACTCAAAACAATTAATATTGGCAAGAAAGGCACCATGATTATTAAATCCACAAACCTCATCAACAAAGTGTCAATAATACCTCCATAGTAAGCCGAGACTGCACCTATTGTTGTGGCAATCAATACAGTTACAATTGCCGATATTAATCCTAGGGCAAATTCAAATCGGGTGCTATACATTAATTGACTTAAAATATCTCGTCCTAGTGGATCTGTACCAAGCAAGTGGCGTGCTGAGGGCGGTGAAGGGTGATATGCAATTTCAATATCGTAACCAGAGACCGGATCGTATACCGACGGTTTCCAGACAGTATCAATAAGAATCGGTTGAGCGAGCGCGAATAAACCAAAGAAAATAATTAAACCAAGTCCTATCAGCCCAATTGGGTTTTCAGCAAACATTGCCCAATTCGTTTTCATTCCTCTGAGTAACAAATTTAATCGCACCCTCCAAATTGGCACATAAGCAGTATCAGCAGATTGCGAAATACTTGTCATCTTTTACTCCTCTTCATCTTTCTGTTGTACATTTCGCCTATGTATATCGAATGCGGGGATCCAAGAAAGCATACCCAATATCCGCTACTAGGTGACTAAGAAGTGTTAAAATACCAATAATTGTTAAAGTTCCCATTGCGACAGGAATATCTGCTACCTGTGCTGCTTGCAGCAAGGTAAGACCAATACCAGGCCACGAGAAGATCGTTTCGGTGATAATCCCGCCACTCACCGCACTTCCCAGGCTGAACACGAGACTTGTCCAAACAGGTAAGAGCGCATTACGTGCAGCATGCTTGTCACGGACAACTTTCTCTGGCAATCCTTTTGCTCTCGCGGTGAGTATGTAATCTTCACGAAGGGTCTCCAACATGCTTGTGCGCGTCAGTAACATCGTACCGCCATAGCCAATCAGCGTAACGGTAAGTACCGGCAGGATCAAGTGGCTGAGAATATCCCAAGCGAAAGGCGCCAAACCGCCTGTAAAGAATTCCCAATAACCAAGAACAACAAGAGTTGCCACGATAAAACTACCATAACGGAAAGCAGAACGCGCCTTTCGATGCAATGTATTGGAAAAGATATACCCAATCAAAAAGAGTACGATACCGCCCAATGCCGTCCATATCATGCGAATGAATACATCATTTGCATGTAAAGGCTGTCCAATCCATACCATTGGATTCAAGAATTTGCCTGCTGGCAGCCAATCCAGATAAACGGCAAAAAGCCAGATCATCATCAGCGCAAACCATGGCGTAAAAACCGTATACAAAATTACACCAACAAGCGTAGACGCGTACTCGATGAACCCTCCTCTCTTCCAAGCAAGTATCTTTCCTGTAACAAAACCCGTCCAAAATGAAACAATCGATGCAGTGAAGAAGAGGACGAGCGTGCGGGGTAATCGCTCCTTGACAATGTCAGTAACTTCACGGGGATACAATTGAAAGGATACACCCATATCCCCTTGGTAAAAATTCCAAACATATTTGAAAAAACGTTCGACGGGTGGTCGGTCAAGTCCTAATTCAGCACGCATACGATCACGCTCTGCAGGAGGGATATCCGGGCTCATCGCAAGTAGGTCCGCGATATCTCCAGGTTGTGCGTCAAGCAGAAAATAAGTCGCAGCCTGGAATAAAAACAGCGTAACGAGCATCTGTAGGAGGCGCTTTCCTAAAAAACTCCACATAACGTTTGCTCCTCTCTAAAATAGAGTATTTTGTAAAGACAACTGAGGAATGAATCCTCTTACACAACAGCGTTTGAATATTTAGAATAATTGCTGAGAACCACTAGATTATTCATTTTACAAAGATGGGCGAGGGCATATACGGATTTCTTGTATAACCCCCATCATTAATAAAGATAAAAAGAACACACACCTACCAACCAAAGTCGTCCATTATCTTGTGCAACAGTTCGTTTTTGTCCGTTATGATTTTTCATCTTCTAGAGCATTAAGCATCTTAAAAAAAGCGTAAATATCGATTATCGGTTTGGAAGCGGGTGGATTTCACCCGCTTCCATTATTATCGCAATTTATACTCTAATTCTTGATTGAATCTTATTTAGAGACTATCAGAACTTGAGCATCGGTTTGCATACCTGCCGTTGCTTCAATACCACCTAGACTCTCGGTGTATGGAAGAATGACGTTATTGCGTACCAGATCCTCAGTTTGTTTATAGAATAGCGGAATGTAAGGACGTTGGTCAGCAAGGATGATCTGCGCTTCAAAGATGTCTTTACGTGCCTGCTCAAGATCAGCAGTGCTCATGAAGTCGTCAATGAGGGCGTCATATTCATCATTGTGGAAGCCTGGGGTATTGTAGTTTCCAGTAATTGCTGTATCGTTGCGGCTGTGCCAGAATGCTTCGAAGTAATCTGGGAATGCCACATTACCAAGACTCCAGCCGAGGATGTACATATCGAAATCAGCATCGATGAACACTGGACCTAGGATAGTATTGAAACCGGTCAGTTCTGACTTGATTGGCATACCAAGTTCGCGTGCCCATTCACCAATCCACTGGTTGAAGGTCGCACGGATTGGGTCATAAGCAGGGCCAGGACCGAGAATGGTTTGTTCGGGCATTGGTTGTCCATCAGGCATTTTCAAGCCTTCGCCAGGAACAACATCCTGGAGGTCATCATCCCAGTAGGGTTTGCTGTCCCATGTCCAACCGGCACCTTCAAGTGCTGCAACCGCACTATCAACGCGATCTGATCGACTCATACCGACATAAGGTGTGGGAACATCTGGGTTATACCAGAAGCCATTCCCTGGTGGCATAGTGGAGTACATCGGGAAGACAGTACCTTGTAGTACGTTATTGACAACGAATTCTTTGTCAAGAACCATATCAATCGCTTGACGGAATTCGTAGAGGTTGGTGGGTTCATGACCCGCGCGCATATTGAATGCTAGATAGTACATACCATAGTCAGCATTGGTGTATACATTGATACCTTCACCCTTGAGGGCTTGTTCCTTCAAACCACGGGTCAAACCTAGCGGGTTCAGCACGTAATCAACTTCGCCGTTCGCCAGCGCCAAGAAAGCGGCATCCTGGGAGCCATAAATGGAGAAGATAATGTTCGGGCTGTAAGGGCCACCAGTATAGTGTAAGGTCTCTTCGCCTTCGGCATTTCCGTATAATTGATAGGTGGTGCCATTCGGATGCTGTAATACCCAGGTACCATCATCATATTCGATAATTTCGGCGCCTTTGAAGTAATAGTCAGCATTCATTGTTCGCTGCGCAAACGCACCGGGTTCCAGTTGATCGGTCACATAGCCACCACCAGAGGGGGCGCCTGTACCATCGGCTTCGTATAGTGTCTTACGGGCATTTTCGAAAGCCTCATCGTAGGTTGCCCATGTGTCACATGCAGCCTTATCTTCATCACTCAGATCCTCGGCTTCGCAGTCTTCTGGACGATCGACATCAGGTTTCGCAACGTCTTTAACAAACGCACTGGCTTCGTCGACCACCGCACCCCAGAAATGCTTTGGCAGAATTGGGGCAAGTGCAATCCCTGCTTGCCAAGTACCCAAAGATGGTGCTCCATTGAGATACGTGTACTTTACGGTGTAAGTATCAACAGCTTCCGCTGTAACATCTGCACCATTCGGTTTACATTGATTTGGCCAATTCTGGGTCAATTGTAAATCTTTACAAGTGTTGTGCGTGAAGACCACATCTTCCGCAGTAATCGGCTCACCATCGCTCCATTTAGCATCTTCAACCATCTCAACGGTGATACTATAAGTACCATCGCCATTGTCCACAATGTCAGGAATCGCCTTCGCCAAGGAAGGAACGAACTGGAAGCGGACATCAGATAGGGTGAAAAGCGAGGGGGATTGACCAGAGAGAACATATTGGGTCCAAACAGATGAGCCTGGGCCAAGGTAGTTCCAGTAGTTCAAGGACACAGGATCCTCGAAGAGCGCGATGCGATATACATCGCAGCATTCACCAGTAGCGGCTCCTGCTTCTTCAGTTGGAGCCTCGACAGTAACAACAACGGTCTTAACAACCTCCTCCCCTGCTTCCTTGACAATCACGGTTTTAATGACGGTCTCAGGGGTGGGTGCTGCGGCTGGCTTGCATGCTGCCAACGCCAAACCGGCGACAAACAGCAAAGCAAATACCAAGGTTAATTTTTTTATAGACATTTCTTCTTGCTCCTCCTATTTCAGATTTAGGAATTAATAAAGTAATTTTGAGTCTTCCTCATTTTTTGTTTCCTCCGACGCACCACCTCCTTTCAAAATACTACAAACCAATATTTATGCAATTACTTGTATACAATGATGCCAATCTCAAATTGGATTCAAAAAATAATTATATCATAAACTCAATGTTCATTAGACAATAAAAAGCAATTAATTATTCGTTATTTTCTCCAAAATCAGTCTCTAGTATATTGATAATCAAGTTTGTATGAATCATTCCTTACACTGTTCGCCATCATCGAATTCTTCTAAATTGGTAAATAATGCTGACCCATACTGCTCTCGATCCAAACCACAAAGTCCAGCCTTTGCTGCAACAATCCGGAAATTAAGATACAAAGGGATTGCAGGCACTTCTTCAGCAAAGATTTCTTGCGCCGTATGATGGTACTCTTTATAGACTGGGAGTCCTTCCAATGTATTTCTCGCCTTCATACAAGCCATATCATATCGTTTATTGCTAAAACCTGTCGCATTTCCACCGCCCCATCCTTTAAGATAATCCGGATAAGGACCAGGAATTTCATCGCTTTCATAGAGCATACATGGCGGTTCGATTGTGGATGCCCAAGCAAATTGAGCAAGGTCAAATTTTCGACCAAATACCACACCATCTGGACCCACCGCAAGCAGTTGTTCCCATGGAAGCGCTTTAACTTGAATTTCAATTCCACAAGAAGAGACCATTTTAGCAATTCGCTCTGCCACATCTATTTGATTTTGATCATCAGGTACAAGATATGTCACTACAAAATCAGTCCCATCAGGGATACCAGGAACCCGAGTTGCCCTTCTAGGTGTGTCAGGGTTATTATCATGATCAATCCACCCAATACTATTCAAGGTAGCATTTGCATCCTCGGGGGAATACTTAGAATTTTCAACTCCACTTAAGGCAAGAGGATGGTTTCTGGGCACATATGTATCCAATAACACGTCCACGGGAACCTCAAATTTACTAATCAGCGCATCACGATCAATGCACATGTTGAATGCTCTACGCACTTCTGGGTTCCCAAAAAAAGCAATCTGTTGGGGAGATAGGGGGGAAATATCAAAGGATATTTGTTCCCAAGAAGTACCAATAAAATATGCTAATGATAATTCTCCCTGTTCTTCCATGGAAATCAAGGATTTACTCGTGGAATCTAACTCAACGGTTGGGTCAACGATGTCACATTCGCCGATGTCCAAAGCCTTAAGCGCCTGATCAGCATTCCTAACAAAACGGTAGACAAGATAATCATAAACCGGCAATCCCTCAGAGGCTCGAAAATACAAAGGGTTTCGGTCTAGTGTGATGTGATCACCTTGTACCCATTCATTGATTTTGTATGCGCCCCATCCTAATGGCATTCTTGCTGCTAACTCAGATGAGCGTAAGGACTCGATAGATAGGGTTCCAAATATATGCTCAGGTAACGGTGTAAAAAAGAATGTCGCTGGTCGCACGCCTTGAAAACCTGGGATTCCAACCCATTCAACAGTGCGGTCATCTAATGCAATATAACTTCTAGCAAAGTTTAATTGATTCCAAGAAGATGGCTGGAACATTTCTTTGGCAATACGATAGGAAAACACCGAATCCTGTGCATTTAATGGCATACCATCTGACCATTTCAATCCTGGGATTAAGTGATAATCTACGTGCACTTCATCCATCATCACTGAAGATTCTCCGGTGTAATTAACAGCGCATTCCGAACTCAAACATCCACTTGGACGATAACGAACACCTTCTTCCAATAAGACAAGATTGCCTAAATCATCTACGATTTCTTCCCCCTCTAAAACACTGACTGGTTGTAAGGTTACGTCTCCATTATCCAAGGATGGAATCCGCTCAAATATCACCGGCACTGGTTTATAGTTAATAAAATCTATTGGGCCATCATATATCGCTTGGTAGATATTTTGAGCAGCAAGTGTTTGGTCAGCATAATAAAACAAAGAAGTGGGTTCCTGACCCATGCAAATCGTCAAGACTCGAGGTGGTTCCAGAGTAAGTGAAGGGATGGGTGTTTGTATAATGGATTTTACTTCTGCCGTACTCGTTTCCGAACTATCAATAAAAGGAAACTCTGTTGATAAAGGTTGAGTTTTACAAGATGTTAAGGTACCTAAGATGAAACTTATGACAAGTAAAAATATTTTTCGCATACACCTTTGACCTATTAATGACTTGACGAATTTTACCAGAAGTTCATATCTTAATTGTCCATCAAATCGAGATCAAAGGAACTATTACAAAATTGATATGCATGTCTGTAGAGAATATCCCGTGGCTCGCGCAAGTGTCATGAAAGCAATATCCAGAGATGGATTGTGTTGTGTAGATAAATGAAAGGCACTAAGTCGAGAATTCTGGTGTATAGCCTGCTTTGCAACTGCATTAAGTAAACGCTCTTTCCCATTATTAGGAAGGTGCTCTCTAGAGATCCAATTTTTGAGGAAACGTCCCATCAAAATATCCTCTTTACCTCGAGGATGACTGCTATGTGAATTCATAATGAACCTCTCGAATGTTTATCTCACCTTCAGAATCAATATACTGTTTCAGTGCTTGCCTTCCGTAATACAAACGCGATTTCACTGTCCCAACGGGTATCATCAAGATATCCGAAATTTCAAGTATTGATAGATCATTGATGTAAAACAAAACCACAACTATACGTTGTTCAACAGACAACGAAGCAATGGCTTTCTTCACAATAAGCCATTCATCATTATCCTCTGCTTGCTGGTCGGGAGATTGTCGCTTACCATTTGATAACCATTCAGCAATATCTTCAAAAGGCTTTATCCAGCGGTTGCGCCTTTTCACTAATGTATATGCAAGGTTGGTTGTAATTCGATATAGCCAGGGTTCAAGCGGGCGATTGGGATCTATCCTGTCAATGAAACGATGCAATCGTAAAAATGCATCTTGAAGTAAATCAGCAGACGCATCCGGGTCTCCCGTGATCGCCAATGCTGTTCGGTAAACCATCGCTTTATGATGATCATAGAGTAAACCCAACGCGTGCAAATTCCCCTTTTGTGTTTGAATTATTAGATTTCTATCATCAATCAAAATAGACTACCTTTATAGAAATACAACAACAAATCCTAAAAAGCCATGATTCAAATCTATTATAACCTGGCTATTATTAATACTATTTGTTTTCCGCATAGGTTCAATCGATTTTCGTAGACTCGGTTTAATTAATATTCTAGTTTTATTTAAATGAGTCGTCAATGATTTTCCCATTGCGAATTACCTGATCGTTATATCAGATTAATCTCGATCATCATCTCCAAATCTAATGCGCAAATATGATTCATATCGATGAGGATGGATTGTCCCTTCCGCAACCGCTTTTTTTATCGCACACCCCGGCTCATGAGAATGAGTGCAATCGTTAAATTGACACTGATCTATGATTTCCCGAAATTCAGGAAAATATCCATCCACTTCTTCTGGCTCAATATCCCATAATGCAAGCGCTTTTAACCCTGGTGTATCTGCCACATAACCCCCTTCATCTAAAGGAAACAATTCTCGGACAACTGTGGTGTGACGTCCTTTTGTAGTCATTTTGCTTACTTCTCTAACAGCAAGCCCTAATCCTGGTTGAATCAGGTTTAACAAACTTGATTTCCCAGCTCCAGAAGGTCCCGCGAATACAGATATCTTCCCAATTAATTTTTCGCGTAATTGGTTAATCCCAATCCCTGTCTTTGCCGAAGTATACAAGACTTCGTAGCCAATTCCATGATAAAAACCAAATTTGTGTTTCGCTTTCTCTAACCCCATCAAATCAATCTTATTAAACAGGACCACACATGGAATATGTGCTTTTTCTGCAATGATTAAAAATCGATCCAACATTTTCAGTTTCGGCGGAGGCTTTTCACAAGCGAAGATTAATATCAATTGATCAGGATTGGCAACAATAATCTGCTGATATTCTCCGCGAGCCGTTGGTGCCATGCGGGAGAGCATTCTAATCCTCGGTTCAATTGTCTCAATCATACCCTTGTTATTTTGCAGAGGGCTGATCCACACCCAATCCCCAACTGCAACAATATCCCTTGTCCGACGTCCTTTTTTCAGGCGTCCTCTCAGATGACATGTAAATTCCCCCTTCTCTGTCATCACAGTTAGAAAACCAGATTGGGAACGAATTATTTGCCCTTTTAGAAAACCTTTATCAATATACTCGCGATTAATTTTTGTTTGCATGTTGTGATTTTCGGTATATACTACTCATCAGGATTTTCTGGTTCTGGAGTCGCCAACACACCTGGTTGTGATTCCCAAGGTAATGTTCCTCTTCCACCCTCAAAATACAACTGAACCATTGCCCGGAAGATTGGCGCAGCCACTTCAGAACCTTCCCCTCCATTCTCAGCAATCACAACGATGGCGATATCCGGTTTATCCTGCCTGCCCTTACGTGTATATCCGACAAACCAGGCATGAGGTTCGCCCGATCCTGATTCGGCAGTTCCAGTTTTCCCCGCCAACGGATAATAATTCTTACTCATACCCGCTAAGATCCATTGTGCGGTTCCTCTTGGATTTTCAACGACGCTAATTAATGCATCTTGAATGACCTTTAGATTTTCAGTGCTTATAGGAAGCGTACCATCCACAATCGGTTCAAATTCACGAACGGGCTCTCCATCCGGAGGTACAATGCGGTCGATTATTTGTGGTCGATAAATCAACCCTCCATTCCCAATTGCGGCAATGAACCTCGCAACCTGAATAGGGGTCACCAAAGTATTCCCTTGCCCAATGGCTAGGTTTATCGCATCAACTTCGCTCCTAGGAACAGGTATCTGTCCAGCCTCCTCCTCAACGCCTTCTATACCAGTTGGACTACCCAAGCCAAAACCATGTGCCATCTTTGCTACCGCATCAGTAAGCCCCCTGCGGTAAAGGTCAAGCCCAATATGCCAAAAGAAAGGATTGCATGAACGCATTAATCCTTCCGGTAAGGTCAGCAGCCCGCTTGGTCGGGTTTTACCATCATGCTGGAAATGATCCCATGTCCAATCATAACGAGGAGGCAACCCCTGAATTTCATCAAATGAATATTGACAATCATATGTTGACTCGGGTGTGTAAATACCGCTTTCCAATGCGGCAGCCATCGTAATGATTTTGAACACGGAACCTAAAGGGTATTGCCCTTGGGTCGCTCGATTTAAAAGCGGATTACCTCCATCCTGGTCGTAAATCTCAGCGAGAAGTGCGGAATAATTATAATTACTGGGTTCGAAAGCATTTGGGTCAAACTCTGGCGACGACGCCATTGCCAATACACGCCCCGTATTTCTCTCTAAGATAACAATCGCACCATTAAATTTTTTCAATGCCTCTTGCGCACCCAGTTGAAGATCTTTATCCAAAGTCGTATAAATCGCTTGTGATGGTTTAGCAGGCACATCAGCCAGTTTTGTAACAACCTTGTCGTCCGGACCTATAACATATAATGTGCCCCCTCGTGTTCCGCCTAAATATGGTTCTCCCCACCGTTCAATACCCTGTCTCCCGACTTTCTCATCTTGGTTGTAACCCAATCGCTTGTATTTCTCGACTTCATCCTCCTGTATTAGGCTTACATACCCAACCGCTTGAGGAGCAATACCATTCTCAAAATAAAAACGGGATTCATAAGGAAACATTACTAACCCATTATCATGATAACCATTGCTAACATCAAAACGCTGCTGAACTCGATCAAACGTCACCTCACCTAAAGGCAAATACCAATCAGACCCTGGTGGAAAATCAGCATACATTTGAGTAATTGTATTTGGATGAATGCCCGTCAACCATTGAAGTTGATTGAGCAAATCCTCCTCTGTATCCGGATCAATCTCCCCTGGGATTATTCCAACCGACACTGCTTTTGAAAAAGCAACGATTACTTTCCCATTTCTATCGTAAATATTTGCTCGTGATGGGATGTGCCTATCCATCCACAGGTAATTGTCGCCAGCAAGTTCAGGGATGACCAAATTATCCGCCCATTGAACTCTCCAATCGCCTTGCTCAAGACTCAAATTCATCACTGTTTCACGTTCAATGGATCCGACAAGGACAGATTGCAAAATCGTTCGAAAACCAACTTGTGCACTATGCGTATCTCTAACAAATGATGACAGAATTTCATAATCCACATTTACAACTGCTGATTCAGAAAGGATGCTTTTATACCATTTTGTGAATGCCTCTTCACTGATCGCATCTTGGCTTATCGTCGTAAGTAACCTATACATATCCTCGTAGTCATCATTTTTCCAGGCATCAAGATATGACTGAACTGTTTCTTTTGGGTCAGGTACAGTAGTAGTCTGTGGGTTAGGAGCGGGAAGAGTTTTCTCAATTGTGGCTACACTTGTTGCAATAATCGTGGGCGTAGTTGGTGTGCTTACGATACTACACCCAAAACATAGCAAAACTACTACCGCTAAGGAAATCCATCGGAAAGAGGTTTTCATCTTCAACATTCACAACCCATCATTATTAAGTCTCATAACAGTTTTCTTAAAAGTTCACTCGCTAACAAAATAACTATTGCTCATTTACAAAATCCAAATACTGCTTATAGATTGGGCATTCGTACTTAAAGACCACCTTGCAAATTTGTGGGATGTCATTTTTTATCGAGATTCCAAAATCCGAAAGAGTCCTTGCAAGATGACACATAGGTAAACCAACCACATTTGCAAAACATCCAGCCAAATCTTCTACAGGATGAAAGCCATGATGCTGTATCGCATATGCTCCTGCTTTGTCAAAAGGGTCTCCAGTTGCAATATATGCCATCATCTCATCATCGCTGAAATACCGTATTGGAACTTCTGTAACACATAAGTCATTCCTAGTAATTAATTCAGGGACGCGAATCACGCTCAATCCAGTATAAACTTGATGCGTCTTTCCACGCAACTCCTGAAGCATTTGTACCGCTTCCTTTACATTCATTGGCTTTCCGAGAATCCGGTTTCCTATTGCTACAGTTGTATCCGCTGCAATAATAATCGCAGGCTCTTCTATAAGATTACTAATCCAGTGTGCCTTTTGATTCGCTGTCCGAATTACATATTCTCCAGGATGCTCATCTGTGTAATTTTCCTCATCAACATCCGCTGGTTGAATCTTAAAATTCAAACCAAGTTTTTCGAAAAGCCATTTCCTTCTCGGTGAATTCGATGCTAAGATAATCAATACTTCTATTCTCAACCTCTCATAAACACTTCTTCTTAATCAGGACGCCTGAAGATTCTAACACAATCCGAAATATCTCTTTATTAACCCATGCATCCCGTGTACAATCATATTAGCATTAAAATCTCAATAATTTTTTCCGGAGGAAAAGATGCAATTACTTAAAGAACGTATTATGAGGGAGGGCAAAAACCTCGGGGACGGGATTCTTAAAGTTGATGGTTTTATTAACCATCAAGTCGATCCTTATTTGATGAATGAGGCTGGAAAAGAATTTGCAAAAATATTCAGAGACTTAGGGGCTACGAAGATTTTAACCGCAGAAATCTCGGGGATTGCTCCAGCAGTCAGTACTGGATTCCATATGGGTTTACCAGTTATCTATGCGCGGAAACATAAACCAATCACCATGCCTGATCAAGTGTTCCTGACCCTGGCACCTTCTCATACAAAAGGTCGCACCGTTGAGTTGATCGTCTCTCCTGAGTATCTTGCAGGGGGAGAAAGGGTCTTGATCATCGATGATTTCCTTGCCAGTGGCGCAACAATTCTTGGTCTCGCGCGACTTGCTGTAGCGGCTGGCGCGATTGTAGTAGGAATCGGAACCTTGATCGAAAAGACCTTTGAGGGTGGCAGGGTAGCGCTTTCAAAACTCAATGTTCCGGTTGAATCCCTTGTGAAAGTCACCAATATGGAAGGTGAAAAGATTTCCCTTGCTGATTAATCCGTTTTAACCAACATAATTATCCTCACAGATAAAACTATTATGCACGATACAATCGTTATTTTAGATTTTGGCTCTCAATATACTCAATTAATCGCACGAAGAGTGCGAGAAAACAACGTTTATGCTGAATTATTTCCATGGAACACTCCTGCCAGCACAATACTTGCACTCAACCCTAAAGGATTCATTCTTTCCGGAGGACCCGCATCCGTATTTGATTTTGATGCACCTAAAATTCCCTCTTATGTTTTCGAATCTAGGCGTCCTATTTTAGGAATATGTTATGGAATGCAAGCACTTACATACGCTTTAGGAGGCGAGGTTGCTCAGTCTTCTGAGCAAGAATATGGCTTGGCATTATTACAAACCATTAAACCTAATCCTCTGCTCCCAGAAGGAGAACTGTCTGTTTGGATGTCTCATGGGGATAGGATTGAAAAACTTCCCAATAATTTCATTCCCCTTGCTAAAACCGACAATTCCCCTATCGCTGCAATGGGGAATTTAAAAAAGGGATATTATGGGGTTCAGTTTCACCCTGAAGTACGTCACACTCGAAAAGGGAGCCAAATCTTACGTAATTTCGTTATCGATATATGTGAAACAACCCCTGATTGGACACCTCGGTCGATTATTGAAAATAGCATTGAAAGAATACGGGAAAAAGTCGGTAATCAACAAGTCCTCTCTGCACTTAGTGGCGGTGTTGATTCGAGCGTAGCCACAATGCTTGTGTATAAAGCCATCGGGAACCAATTAAGTGCAATCTTCATTGATAATGGTTTACTGCGTAAGGATGAAGCAAAACAAATCGTAACTACCTTTAAAAAACATTTCGGGGTGAAACTTATTCGTGTAAATGCCGTAGATAATTTTATGGAAGCATTAAAAGGAATCGAAAACCCCGAGAAAAAACGTCGCATCATAGGAGAACGCTTTATCCGGATTTTCGAGAATCAAGCGAAAGGGTTGGGGTTGCCTCAATATCTGGTACAGGGTACGATTTACCCGGACGTGATTGAATCACGAGCCCCAGAACGCGCACAAGCCCAACGGATTAAAACTCATCACAATGTAGGTGGTTTACCAAAAGATATAAATTTCAAATTATTAGAACCACTTCGCTACCTATTTAAAGATGAAGTCCGCCAAGTAGGTATAGCGCTTGGGATTCCGGAAGAAATTGTCTGGCGACAACCCTTCCCTGGGCCAGGTCTTGCAGTGCGCTGTATTGGGGAAATTAACAAGGAACGCTTAGAACGGTTAAGGGAAGCCGATGCAATCTTTTGCGAGGAGTTAGAAAAAGCGAATCTATTGCAAATGAACTTTAATGGAAATGAATTATCCGGCTCTGCCCAGGCTTTTGCTGTCCTACTCCCCGTCCAATCTGTTGGAGTCATGGGAGATCAGCGCACATATCAAGAAGTTATCGCCTTGCGTGCTGTTACAACCGAAGACTTTATGACAGCAGATTGGGCAAGATTGCCTTATGAAATATTGGCTAAAGTAGCAAATAGGATTGTCAATGAAGTACGAGGAGTGAATCGCGTCGTATATGACATCTCAACCAAACCTCCTGCTACAATCGAATGGGAATGAGAGCATTAAACCTCGTATCAACTTTGTCTATCATGAACTGTTTTGCGAATAAAAGGAGATAAACTATGGATATTGGTGAAATCCTTACACGCGCTTGGAAAATCATTTGGAAATTTAAAATTTTGTGGTTATTCGGTATTTTTGCAAGTTGTGGACAATATAGTGGTGGCAGTGGCGGTGGAAGTACCGGAGGTAGTCATAACAGCCCATCAAACCTTTATACAGGTAATGTGAATCTTCCCCCAAGATTGAAACTGTTTATCCAACAAGCATCAACCTTCTTCTCGAACATAGAAACATGGCAAATCATCTTCCTCGTCTCTCTTGCGTTTATTGGACTATTCATACTATGGCTCATTGCTATATCATTAAGAACAATCGGAAATACTGGGCTAGTAGTCGGAACATTAAAAGCAGAGAAAGGGACAGAATCACTTCGCTTTGGGGATTTATTCAAGAGCAGTTTACCATTCTTTTGGCGGGTGTTAGGCTTGAATATCTTAATAAATTTAGTTGTTATCGTTGCCAGTTTATTGCTGGTCATCCCATTAATCATTTTCACAATAGGGACACTTGGGATTGGACTCCTCTGTCTTCTCCCAATTATCTGCATTCTGATTCCAATCGGGTACTTAGCCCAGATTTATATCATCCAAGCCAATAACGCACTCATTCTAGAAAATCTTGGAATATTCGATAGTCTGTCGCGAGGATGGATATTCTTTAAAGAAAATATCGGCAATATGATTGTTATGGGCTTGATCCTTTTCATCGGTGCAGGTTTCCTTGGCTTATTAATCGCATTACCTATCCTTTTCGTCACCATCCCTGTCATTATTGGATTCGTTGCTGGAGCAAGCGCAGAAATTAGCCAATTAGTCGTAGGAACACTGCTCGCCGGTGGTTTATGTTTAGTCATCTATTTGCCTATCTTGATCCTTTTACAAGGTATTTTAAAGGCATATACTAGAACGGCTTGGGCGTTGACCTACTTAAGACTCAACCCAGACCTTTTGGAAACGAATCAATATATAGATTCAGAACCCTTACCCGAAACCACCTAAGACCTATTAAACAAAATCATCATTTGACTGCCTCCACTCAACCTGGATGGCAGTCTGTGTTTATGTACAATCAGAGACTGAGATACCTTTTGGTTTAAGGTTTGTGCTAAAATTCTGACATGCAAAAGAACATAAGCAGACTCTTGATCCTTAGCATTTTTTTCCTGCTGTTTTCCACTACTGCTTTTGGGCAAAATTCAGAAAACGTATCTTTGGAATTGCTCGAAGACGACCAATTCCCAGAAATATCTCTATCCATGAGGGTATTTAATGCTCAATGGGACTTCATTCATAACTTAACATCGAAAAATATCGTCATCCAAGAAGACTCAAACATTTATACCCCGATAAGTGTAAACAAATCACAACCTGGTTCACAAATTATTTTCGCCTTAAACCTTGGGTCATCCTTTGCTATTCGGAACAGTCAAGGAATATCAAGATTTGATATGGTTAAAGCAGCCTTGCTTGATTGGGGGAAAGAATACTCAAAAGAAGAGCAAGATGACTTTAGCATCGTAGCGAGCGATGGTACGGAATTTACACATCTTAACGCTATCCAAGAATGGAATAAGGCATTAACCCAATACAATCCAGATCCGCGAGACATGACACCATCCTTGGATATTCTCGCAAAGGCTATTGATCTTGCCTCGGATCCGCCCAAAAAACAAGGGATGGGCAAGGCTATTATCTTCCTAACGCCACCTCCAAAACAGAGTAGTTTTTCCGCTTTAAAAAACCTGGGCGATATGGCAGTCCAGCAAAATGCACGTATATTTGTTTGGATGATCTCGTCGCCAACACTTTTCGACTCCCAAGCAGCAAACGAATTACGAGATTTAGCAATACGTACACATGGGCAATTTTTTGCCTTTTCAGGTGTCGAGACTTTCCCTGGTATAGAGACAACTATCGATCCGACCCGCTATTTCTACGAAATTAGATACCACTCAGAAATAAAGGAAAGTGGCTCTCATAGTGTGTCAGTAAAAGTACAAACGGCAGAAGCGACCTATTCCTCACAACTCGTCACATTTGATCTCCAGGTTCTACCACCCAATCCTATATTTGTTTCCCCTCCATTGGAAATCATCCGTTCCGTAGATAAGCAAAAACCACAGGATCAAGGCAATCTGACCACCTACATACCTCTAAGACAGAAAATAGATATCATAATCGAATTTCCCGACAAGCACCCTCGCCGGTTAAAACGCACAACCCTTTTCGTGGATGGTGTACCAACCGAAGAAAATATTGCGGAACCATTCAATACTTTTTCATGGGATCTTACCCCATACAATTCAACTGGGGAACACATCCTTCAAGTCGAGGCAGAAGATACACTTGGCTTGCGGAACAAAAGTATCGAAACCCCAGTAAAAATTAAAATCCAATATAGCCCATTTGATCTTTTAATTGTTATCCGACAAAATATTCTTCTTGTTGGGTTCGTGTTGAGTGCTATCCTCCTTGGAGGGTTAATCTTTCTTATGATCATCAAGGGGAAAATTCATCCTCGACACTTCGGAAGGTTACAGCAAAACACATTACCGAAATTCAAACAAACAACCGAACAAAAAACAAAACCCAGCCACCCACAAAAACCGAAGACCAAAGCACAAAAACATAAGGGGTTTTCCTGGTTCAAACGAATCCGAATTCCAGAAAAGAAGATTCAGCCTCAATCTCGTATCACTGCTTATCTTCAGCCAATCGAAAATATTCACGGTAAAAAGCACCCTAAAGAAATCGATTTAGGTTCTTATGAAATTACTTTTGGTTCTAATGCTGTGAAATCAAAAATCCATCTTAACGACCCATCTGTTGATAATCTTCATGCGCGAATAACATCAAATCAAGCAGGAAATCATTGGATATTCGACAACAATTCTGTTGCGGGAACATGGGTAAATTACCAACAGATTCCAAAAGAAGGAAAACAACTTGAACATAGTGACATAATCTTTATGGGTAGGATAGAATTCCGCTATTTGTTAAAAGACGCTACCAATTACCAAAAGCGTATCATCACAACAATGGAGAAATCAAGTGGAACCCACATCTAATGTGCAAATTTACCCTTTAGCAAAAACGCACCCTGGAATGAAGAGAAAGAATAACGAAGACCGCTTCTCAATCTCCACATATCATCTCGATAAAAACAATGAAACACCGTCAATATTTGTAATCGTTGCCGATGGCGTTGGGGGAAATATGGCTGGAGAAGTTGCTGCAGAAATTGCTGTCAATACAATCACTAGCATAATCACAAACAGTGATACCCGAAAGCCTATCAGTATATTGGAAAATGCCATCGTCCAAGCATCTACAGAAATTTATAACCAGTCAATAGCAAACCCCACTCAAACGAATATGGGCTCCACTTGTGTTTGTGCATGGGTGGTAAGCAACCGATTGTATATCGCGAATGTAGGCGATTCGCGGATTTATTTAATTCGGAGGGACGGAAACCATCAACTTACGATAGACCATAGTTGGATTCAGGATGCCATCAAGGAAGGAATACTCAGCCCTTCCCAAGCAATAGATCATCCGAGAGCACATCTCATAAATCGATATCTCGGTTCCAAGCAGCAAGTAGTCCCAGATTTTCGGTTGTGTTTAAAACAGACCCAAAGCGATGAGCAAATGATCGCAAACCAAGGGCTCAAACTTAAACCGAAAGACATTATTTTACTTTGTACTGACGGTTTAACTGACGTCGTTAAGGATGAAGAGATATTTTCTATTGTCACAACCAGAGAACGCGAGCAAGCCATTGATGATTTAATCGTGCTTGCCAATGAGCGGGGTGGACCAGACAATATCACAATCGCGCTTTTAGAAAACCAAAAAATCAAACAAAAGTCTAAACAGAAGAAAAACCTTTGGATATTTGCTTGGTTAACTTGTCTTTTGGTTATAATCGCATTTATGTTGATTGTCATCATATCTGCCGGTGTATTGTGGTACAAATCCCAGGCATAAACACAAGCAACGACTTTCGTGATTGCAATGGTTCCCCTTCTATCTGCCCCTAACCTCATTTGAGCAGAATCCCCCGGGGTATCAAACACCGAAGATATCAACACCCCTTATGACTCAAAAACCAGGTTCTATCTAAACAAACCCAAACCATATTCATTAGTCATCTTTTACAAGCGAGGGAACCTCTATAGGAAACAATTTCCCTTGATTTGCACCAGAATACCTCTCGCGAAAAACCACATCGAATTCCAGTGATCACTGGAACCCTACCAAGGCAACGGTGCGTAATATACCTGATCACCGAGCGCGAGATAAATCATTCGTGTAGTGCTGACCGCAAAGGCTGTAGCAGGGTTACCCTTTAATGGTTCTTTTGGCATCAGGCGATCTAAATATCTTAATCTTAAACTGAAGTGAAACATTGTATTTTGTTGGGAATCAAGTAAATATATAGATGCATCAGGAGGGGGCAATAATTGGATCTTCGAGAAAACACTATCATCCATAGTGGCGCTTCTATCATACCCAGGTCGTGGATCAGTGATTAAAGCTGGATCCTCGCAATAGGAAGGTGATGCGTTAATCTGGCTAAATGTGCACTTTGTGATGATTCCATTCTGATGCAAAACAAACAAATCTCCATCATGAACTACCATATCAACTGCATCATTCAGATTAGGGGATGATTCACCAAAAAATGGGGTTGGCGTGCTTTTATAACCTGCCGTGCTCCAATAAATCCAGACAGCGTTTTTCTCAGTATCCAAAACATATAGATTTGTATTGTCTACTGTCAAGTTGGTTGATACACCCCATCCAACATCAGGGATTCCAAGCTTCTCAATATATGGCGCATCATTACCCGGATTGCAACCGATGATATTCCCTTCTTTGTCCAAACCAAGAATTGCAGAATCAAGGTCGTTCCCCTTGGGTAATAATGTGATATCTACTAAAGGACCAACAACCACATACGCCGTGACTGGTCCGCAGAAGAAATTCTTATCTAATGAATATCCTTGCCCGGTATATATCGCGTGGAACACATTTCCCTCTGTTCCATTCAACAAATACAAATCCCCATCATCAGCCACAACCATTTTAGTAATCACGGTCTTTTCAGGGAAGCGCTCTTCTATTGCTGGCAAGTAATCCACACGCTTTACGATATCAAGTTCATCAAGCGCACTATTAATATATTCCCTTAATACTTTCGATTCATCTGTGATTTTATAATACTCAGCCGAATTAACATATTCTAATGCGCTTCTCCACTTTTCGCGAACTACGAGGGGATCGTCTAAAGCCATTGCCTGCTGTGCTGTCTCTTGAGCATTAATAAAATTCTGTTCATAAAGGGCACCCTTACCTCGTTGAAAGTACACAACACTCGCAATGACTACTACAATAATTGGTACAGCCATTGCGACAAGCAACATTACAGAAGAAGGTATTGTAAAAAGGCTTTCATCAGGCAACATGCGTTTCATAAGTGTAGTCAAACTACGAATTGCATGCTGAAGTGTTTCTTTCGTCGCCCTAGAAATTGCTGCAGTTACCGGAAGGACTGTATCCTGAAATACTTTAGGCTTATCCCTTTCCTCTTTTGTTTTGTCTGCTTTCGGGCTTGTTTTTACTACTGCTTCCTCTGGTACTCCAGGTGTTTTTGTTTTAGTTAAAACAGTCTCATCCGTAAGTTTCCTTGGAAAATTGGCTCGGCTTTCATCTAACAGACTTCCGCTAGGAACTTTAGCGCCGACAATCTTCTTTTGAACCGATTCCCAAGACATCACCTTCATTTGTCCATTCCCTGTTCTCATCTTGATATAAACAGCATCTAGACTGTGAATTGACTCAGGAAACAGGTATTTAAACGTATTACGTAACGTACTTTTGCGAACCTGATGCAGGTACTCATCTGTCCAAATATCCGGATACTGAGATGATAATAGCAATACATCGGATGAATATAAGGACGCTTGGTAAAACCGAACTGAAGTGGCTTTCCCTAACCCTAAGCCCCGACCTGCAGTAAATTCATCATGAAAATATTGCGTCCTATCAGGCTGGACCAAACATGCATAGACCGGGCCACTTTGTAGCAAGTAAAGGCGCCTTTCTTTAATAACAGCCATCGAGAGCAAGCCAACCAATTGACCCTTTTTGTCCGAATGCTCCCTATTCCAAATTAATAATTCTTTATTCAAGCTCTCCGCTGCGCCTCGCATGGCTGCAGTTGCAGAGCCTGAAGCCTTATAATATGTTTTTACTAAAAACGAGAGGTATTTTGATCGCTCTTGTGGTGTAGGTGTTACAGCGCCTTCAAAGGTAAGATGTACAATTAAACGGTCAAAAGACCTCCCACGTCCCGCTCTGCGTGGTGGAGGCGATCCTAAAACACTAACAGGGGAATATACATCCAGGTTGTCTGTGCGATTTAAAGGGAGTAAGAATAAATCAAGAGATGCTGTCATAAGATTTGGTCAGTCAATTGTTGTTTATCTAATTCATTGTCATTATACTGGTAAAATGCTGTGGAAAAAAATCATCTTAATAATCTCAATATTCACAGAAAAGTAATGAGGCTTGATATTATTCGAACGATTTCTAATTTTAAATCAATCGAGTCAGAATGGAAATCCTTATTAGATAAAAGTGCAAGTCATGTGCCATTTTTACGCCAT
>DUEG01000163.1 GCA_011176615.1 Anaerolineae bacterium
GCTACAACAGAACCTCAAAAAGAGGAAACTTCATGGGAGAACAAATTCGAACCTCCTACTTGGGTTATTAAAGGTGAAGAGCCAATGGAGGAAACCACAGAATGGCTCCCACCAAGTATTCTTGAAGAAGTTAAAACTGCTGCAGAAAGGGAAGAAAAATTAGATTTAAATACTGCTTCACTCATCCAACTTGAACGACTTCCAGGAATTGGATTTCGAACAGCACAGAGTATTGTGTCGTATCGGGAAGCAAAAGGCAAATTTAAATCGATAGATGAACTTAGAAACGTTCCTGAAATTGATACCACTTCATTCGAAATTCTTAATACGCTTACAACTATTGAATTACCAGAACAACAAGAAGAAGAATTTGAAGAAGAACCGAAATACGACACAAGAATATTACCTGTAATTGATACTAAAAAACCTCAAGACAAGTATCAGAAATTGGTTGCTGATGGACAAACATTTCTCTCAGAAGGCAAAATCGAGGCTGCACTAGAAAAGTTTAAATCCGCTATCAAACACAAAAAAAATATACCGAACATCATTCGACTTCTAGAAAATGCAGCGGAAGCCAATCCAAAGAATATTAATATTCTCCAGGTTCTTGGTGACGCTTACATGAGAGAAGACAGGCTTCAAGATGCTTTAGATACCTATACAAAAGCACAGAATCTACTCTATTGAGCGCGGATTATTATTGGATAAATATAAAACGTTCAATAACAATACCATATTTCACCTTGCGGGATCTTCCGCAAGGTGATTGTTAGTTATAGAAATTTTTATTTTGGAGGTTCATTATGGAGAGAACGTTAGTACTTATGAAACCCGATGCAGTTCAAAGGGGGCTTATTGGTGAAATCATAGGTCGCCTTGAAAACCGCGGTTTACGTATTATCGGGGCAAAATTCATGCTAGTCAACAGAGAATTAGCAGAAACCCACTATGCCATTCACAAAGGCAAACCGTTTTACAAAGGTCTTATCAATTACATTACATCATCACCTGTAATGGCAATGGTTTGGGAAGGACCAAAT
The DNA here is from genome assembly GCA_011176615.1 of Anaerolineae bacterium. GTDB lineage: Bacteria > Chloroflexota > Anaerolineae > Anaerolineales > UBA11858 > G519. Next base: position 1,044 of record DUEG01000163.1, read on the forward strand.
GCAGTCGCTGCTGTACGTCAAACAATGGGCGCCACTAAACCTATAGAAGCAGCCCCTGGTACAGTTAGGCACGACTTTGGGTTAGAAGTGGGGCGAAATTTAACTCATGCATCTGATACTGTTGAAAACGGAGAAAAGGAAGTCGCCCTCTGGTTCAGTTCCAAAGAATTAGTGAATTGGGAACGAACAATCGATCCCTGGATTCTCGAATAACAGAAAAAAAATACACCAAAGTGATCACGGATGGTTTCGAACCATCCGTTTTTGTTGTCCTGGGTTAGGAATTTTATTCCCAAATCGCTCTGGTATAATCCCGTATCGTATCAATTCCCCTGTTGAAAAGGAAATTCATTGGTGTGGAGTCCGAATAAAATCAAACAAACCTTAGAGCATATTCTTCCCACTGTTCAAAAACCTGGGCGGTATGTCGGCGGAGAATACAACCAAATCATCAAAGATTGGAACACAATCCAAACCAAAGTTGCCTTGGTATTTCCGGATATTTATGACTTGGGAATGTCCAATTTAGGCATGACAATCTTATATGATTTACTCAACCAACGTGAAGACGTCCTTGCTGAAAGAGCGTACGCTCCTTGGGTTGATATGGAAGCAGCAATGCAGACTGCTGGAATGCCATTGTATTCACTGGAAACAAAACACCCTCTTTCGAATTTCGACATTATTGGAATATCCCTACCATACGAAACCCTTTATACAAACACATTGAACATCATGAATCTTGCTGGAATTCCGATTAAAGCAAAGGATCGTGATGGGAACAACTTCCCTTTGATTGTTGCTGGTGGACATGCTACCTTTAATCCCGAGCCAATGCACGCCTTTATCGATGCTTTTGTCATTGGTGAGGGGGAAGAAGTTATTTTTGAAATACTTGATGTTTACCAAGCATGGAAAAAAAATGGAAAAACAAAAAACGCCTTGCTTCTTTCTCTTAGTAAAATATGGGGGATATATATTCCTTCGTTGTATAAAGCGCATTATTTAAAAGATGGTACTTTTTCTCATATTGAAAAGACTGCTAAGCAGGCTTCTCTCCCAATCATTAAACGAATCGTTCCCAAACTTCCCCCTCCAACAACAAAATTCATCGTCCCCTTTATTGATATTGTCCATAACCGAGCCTCAATCGAAATCATGCGTGGATGTACTCGGGGTTGCCGTTTTTGTCATGCAGGAATGGTTACCCGACCGGTTAGAGAACGTCCAGTCGAGGAAATAATTCAATCTATTGATGAAATCATCGAGAATACCGGGTTCGAAGAGATCGGTTTGCTCTCCTTGTCATCATCGGATTATACTCATGTTGTTGAACTTGTCGAAAAACTAAGAGAACGTTACCTCCATAAGCACTTGTCTATATCCTTACCCTCGCTCCGGATTGAAACTGTTACTGTAGACCTTATGGACGCATTAGCATCAGATCGACGGGGTGGTTTTACACTTGCGCCAGAGGCGGGCACTGAAAGAATGCGCAGGATCATCAATAAACCTGTCCCGATGGAACAAATCCTTTCGACCACAAGGGAAATCTACAAACATGGATGGAACACGATTAAGTTATATTTTATGATCGGTCTTCCGTCTGAGACATTGGATGATGTTCAGGCAATCGCTGATTTGTGCAGAACAATACTCCATGAAGGGCATAAAATTATCGGTAATCGTGCAAAAGTACATATCGGCGTGAGTACTTTCGTTCCTAAAGTCCATACTCCTTTTCAGTGGGTACCGTTGGACACCATCGAGAGGATACGTGAAAAACAGTCGCTTCTTAAGCGAAAATTACATAACCCGGGATTGAAACTTAACCTGAACAAACCAGAAGAAACTTATTTGGAGGCTTGGTTGTCTCGAGGCGATAGACGGATATCAGAAGTGATTGCTATTGCTTGGAAAAACGGTGCAAAATTTGACGCATGGAAAGAACATTTTAACTTCCAAGCATGGATGGATGCTTTCGATATTGTTGGATTGAATCCTTCTTTTTACACTCA
>DUEG01000164.1 GCA_011176615.1 Anaerolineae bacterium
AATTGACATCGAATTGGTGATCACCCTCAGAAGTAAAATTTGCTTTTTGGGGACCAGGTAGGGAAAATTCAAAACCTGGCGTGCTCGCTCCAGCAATAAATTTATATTCGAATGCACCGGGACCTTGTGAGTTAATCACGCCAGAAAAGTTTAACGTTACAGGACAACTTCCTTTATATGATGGGTTGTCAATCGATAAAGTTGCGCTGGTAACCGTAGAGCCATTGCCTCCTGGGGTAGGTGTAGCGCCTTCAGTTCCTTCTTTGACCACAATGATATTGACCCAAATCGGTTCTGTACCGGTTTCGCCAACCCCAAAATCATTGCTAAACTCGTCTTTCAATCGCCAATAGCCTGTGTATTCGCCCTCTTCCTCAGGTGCAGTAAACTCGACAGTTACATCAAGTACACCGCCTGGGGGCACTTCCGCATTCAAGGGGACATCTTCTTCAACACCCATGCGCTCCCCGCTTACGAAATGCAGGCTGAAACTCTTTGTCCAAGTCGAAGCGCCATTGTTCATCAATCGCCATGTTTTTTGGAACATCTCGCCCGGCTTAAATTCGGTACCATCGGGAATAGTTATATCTCCAAGAAAAGTTGCTTTGTCCGGCAAATCTCCTTGGGCACCGCTCCCGGATGGCTGTTTGTAGGTGCTCCAATCGAATGTGCCTGGAATGGAATTGTCAAATGATTCAACAATTTGACGTAAGATGGGTTTTGTCTCAGATATATATTCATCATATCCATCCGGATCGCCATCCAGATACCCATAAACAATCTGTGTACTATCCGGCAAGGTAACCCAGAAAACCTCATCTTGATAATCGCCCTGCTCACTGACAAATTTGCGCCCCTTCGCTTCATAAATCTGTCCGCCAATGACCACTTGTTCTGAAGCCGAAGTAATCTCCCCCACGCCCACGCCGGTTGGACCGCAGATGGTATAGCGATACCCAACATTGGTTGGTGCCGAGATAGAGACGAAGCCTTTTTTATAAAGGATGGTCACACATAATTCATCCCCATACTCACGGGAGAGATCAGCTAGATAATCATCGAAACTCATTCCTTCAGGAATTTCATCCGTTGGCGCCCCTTCCACACCTTTTGTTTCAACTTTTGCGGCTTTCGGAGTATAAACCCGATATCCGTACAATGCATTGGTATAGGTCTTCCAGCCTTCAGGTGGCTCCCATACGCCGCTTGGGGTGAGTGTAGCAGGAAGCGTTGATGCAGGGGTATTCAGAGAACTTGGGGTAAGAGCGCTTTCGTTCCCAGGCGTATCAGAAGGGATCGGAAATTTGAATGGCGTTGGGGGATGCGTTTCATTCAAAGGTTTATTACAGGCTAATTGAACGAATAAAACAGCCAGAAAGAATATGGCAAGTTTTTGTTTCATCTGTACTCTCCTAAAGAACAACAATCAAGCGCTTGTGGTATATAGGGTTCTAATACAATGAATTTTGGTGTTTCTATTGTCAAACGATTTGTACGCCCAAGCAAGTAGATTGTCAGGAACATATTATAATTCCTGACAAAAGGATACCATAAGTCCTTCTGTTTTATGCTCAACCTCGAATTTGTAACAAAGGGGTTCTCTTTATTTAAACGAATCAATCTCCATTAACGAGTATCGGGAAATTAGTTTGTTTCGTCTATAGCAAAGAGGATCGACAAAATATATCGGATTGCATTCGGTGATGAAATCTGAACAGTCATTACCCCTGTAACTCAATAACAAACAGCCGCCGGTTTGGCGGCTGCCTGTCACGCTGTGGCATCTTTATCGGGAAACCCGGAGGGATGCCACAGCGCTGTGTTCATGACTGTTCTTACACATGTGGACATCACCTCCGTTCGAAAGGATAGCAATGTTACCTGTTAATCATATTTCTAATAATAAGTATGGCACAAACGGTTCAATCCGTCAATAGTGCGCGTTATATGTGTTAGGGCAAAATAGGGTTTCCTAATTTAGCCAAATTGGTTATAATTTGTTTTTATTTTTTCCCTACACTAATTTATGCAATAAAGGATTCTAGATGTTCAAAAAAGCAATTTATTTATTCATGATTGTTTTTATATTAATTATCATGGCTTTCCCTGCGCAAAGGGCATTGGCTTCAACGTACATGGTGTGGAATACGAATGATAGTGGGAATGGCTCTTTGCGTTGGGCAATTACCCAAGCGAACAGTAACGCTGGAAATGATACGATCACGTTTTTTGTCAGTGGCACAATCTATCTTGCCTCCGCCTTGCCGGATTTAACCGATACGGCAGGGGTTACCATTGATGGAGGTGGCAGCATTACCATTGACGGCGGAAGTAGTGTAGGAATTGGGTTGTATAGCGATTCTTCCCAAAACAATGTGATTAAAAACCTAACCATTCAAAATTTTTCAGTTGCAGGGATTGAATTCCTTACCTATACCAGTGGCACCGATGGCAACCATGTGGTGAACAATGTGACTGTGAGCAATTGTGCTACAGGTATCCTCATTTATAACGGTACGGGTGTTCAAGTGATTAACTCGACAATTTCCTCCAACAGCGATTACGGAATTGACGTTCAGTGGTATAGCGGTGTTCCTCAGGTGACGCTTACGACCAATTCTGTCAGCCATAA
>DUEG01000165.1 GCA_011176615.1 Anaerolineae bacterium
GACCCTGCTGGTCTCCGCCAACCTGGACAAGAGCGTGACCAATGCCGAACTCCTATGCAATGGAGTTCCGCGCCCAATGCGGGTTTTTCACCACCAAATGTACCCGGAACTTGGTTGCCTATCTCAGAGAATTATCAAACCAACAATGTGGAAAGCCACCTAAAAGACCCCTCTTCTCTACTCATTTTATATAAAAAACTGCTCAAATTACGAAGGAAATATCCTACACTTCAAATAGGGGACTATCAGCCAGTTAATGGCGCACCTGACCATTGTTACACCTATACACGCCAAACAAAGAACGATATTTTTCTTATATCCCTTAATTTCTCCAATCAACAAACATTAGTTGAACTTCATCCTTCTCAAAGAGGTAAGTGTCTACTTTCAACATACCTTGACAGAAAAGGCGAAATCGACCTTAATCATTTTTATCTGAGACCAAATGAGGGAATAATCATCGCATGTAAATCAAATAAAAGCAAAGGTTCTTCAGAATGATCAAACAAGACGATCCACTTTGGTATAAAGATGCAGTATTTTATGAGGTTTATGTTCGTGCTTTCCATGATAGTAATGCAGATGGACATGGCGACCTACCCGGGTTGACTGCAAAGTTGGATTATATCCAAAATTTAGGGTTTGATTGCATCTGGTTATTACCAATCTATCCATCTCCCCTCAAAGATGACGGTTATGACATCGCAGACTATTACAACATCCATCCAGATTATGGCACTTTGGAAGACTTCGAAATCCTTACTAAAGAGGCACATCAGCGCGGGATTAGGATCATTGCTGATTTAGTGCTCAACCATACCTCTAACCAACATCCTTGGTTTCAATCTGCTCGTAAGTCTCGTAGTTCAAAATACCGTGATTATTATGTGTGGAGTGATACAAACCGAAAGTACAAGGATGCAAGAATCATCTTCATAGACACTGAAACATCCAATTGGACGTGGGATGATACCGCTGGTCAATATTACTGGCATCGTTTCTATTCTTCTCAGCCCGATCTTAATTTTAATAACCCTGCTGTCCAAGAGGAAATGTTCAACGTTATGAAATTTTGGCTTGATCTTGGTATCGATGGCTTCCGAGTCGATGCTGTCCCTTATTTGTTCGAGCGGGAAGGGACAATTTGTGAAAACTTGCCAGAAACCCACGACTATCTCAAGAGATTGCGCAAATTTATCGATACAAATTATCCGGGCAGAGTCTTATTATGCGAAGCCAATCAATGGCCCGAAGATGTGCGCCCCTATTTCGGAGATGGGGATGAATTCCATATTGGATTTCATTTTCCAATTATGCCCCGTATTTTCATGGCAATTCGCAAAAGTGATATTAGCGATGTTAAAAATATCATGGCTCGTACACCAGAAATCCCATCGAACTGCCAATGGTGTACATTCCTACGCAACCATGATGAACTTACTCTCGAAATGGTCACTGAGGAAGAACGCCAGTGGATGTGGCAGGAATATGCTCCAGAATCCCGCATGCGCCTTAACCTTGGTATAAGGCGACGGCTTGCACCACTTCTGGATGGTGATCAACGTAAAATAGAACTTGCCAACTCTATTCTCTTTTCGCTTATCGGGACGCCTATAATATATTACGGCGATGAAATCGGAATGGGTGATAATATTTGGCTAGAGGATCGCGCTGGAGTCAGGACGCCAATGCAATGGGAGAATTCTCCGGACGTAGGATTTTCTCATGCAGACCCCAAGAAATTTTATTTGCCTGTGATCAACGATCCAATTTTTGGATACGAGCACATAAATGTTAAGGATCAACAAAATTGCCCATCTTCGCTACTTAACCAAATAAAAAAGATGATTGCCGTTCACAAAGCCTATAGAGCATTCGGGCGAGGAGATTTTTCTTGGGTTGATGTTGATAATGATGCTATTGCAGCATATTACCGGACGTATCAAGACGAAAAAATCTTGGTCATTCAAAATCTTTCTGCTACCTCTCAAGCGATTGCATTTCCACTTGACACAATACATCAACCCATTGATATATTAAATCAGAAGAAGTTGCATTTAACAAATAAGCCCCCATTCTCACTCAATCTAGCAGGATATGAATATCTCTGGCTAAAGATATAGGAAAACAGGATGCATATCGCTTTTCTCAATCCTCAAGGAAACTTTGATCCAAAAGATAGTTACTGGACTGAACACCCAGATTTTGGCGGGCAACTGGTCTATGTCAAAGAAATCGCAATTGCTATGGAAAATCTGGGTCATAAGGTAGATATCATCACCCGCCAAATCATTGATCCAGAATGGCTCGAATTCGCATCATCAATAGATCATTATCCGGATGCAAAAAATCTCCGCATTTTAAGATTCCCATGTGGACCCAAAACCTTTCTTCCTAAAGAACAGTTATGGTCATATCTCGGAACTGAATGGACACAGAATATACTTAAATATTACCACCAGGAAAACCAAGTCCCAGATGCTTTTACTGCACATTATGCAGACGGGGGAATAAGCGCTGCAATCATTTCATCTAAGACAAAAATTCCATTTACTTTTACTGGTCACTCATTAGGCGCCCAAAAATTAGATAAATTATTAAGAACCAGCACAAGTTTAGAAAAATTGGACAGCCAATATCACTTCGCCCGTCGGATCATGGCAGAACGGATCAGCATGAACCATGCTTCTAAAGTGATTACATCGACAAAACAAGAACGTTTTGAACAATATGGACATAATGCCTACAAAGGAGCAATTGATCCTGCTGATGACAACCGCTTTGCGGTTATCCCACCTGGGGTCAATCGGGAGATTTTTTCTGAGGTAGAAAAACCGGATGATAAATGGGTGGACCAACGAATAAATCAGGCTATAAAGCGAGACATTTCGCAAAAAAGACTTTCCCTTCCACTTGTCTTGGCTTCAAGCCGTCTAGATGAAAAGAAGAATCATGTTGGGATTGTTAAAGCCTTCGCTAAAAGCGAACAATTACAACATACTGCCAATCTCGCGATCGCTGTGCGGAATCTCAAGGATCCACTTCGCGACTATCATCAATTGAACGTCAGTGAACGCGCCATCTTCAACAAAATCATTAGCCTAATAAGAAAATCTAATCTATGGGGAATGGTAACCGCATTTCCTCTAAACAGCCAGAAAGAACTGGCATCTGCCTATCGGGTGCTTGCCAAACGAAAATCTGTTTTCGCACTCAC
>DUEG01000166.1 GCA_011176615.1 Anaerolineae bacterium
ATGGATTTATGGGAGGTGCCGCGTATGAACAGATTACCGGTGGAAACGGGCTTGGACGGGATTACTGGGATGCTTACATTTGGGGGCTGGTTATAGCCTTGGGGGCAATTCTTATCAGTTTTGTTGTTTATTCTGTTCAAAAAGATAAAAAACAAGGGAAAGATCTAAAGCGAAAAGGGGAAGATACGGAATGAATTTTTTTGATCTTAATGTTTTAGATATAATTGGCACAATAAGTGGGTTTGTATTCACCATTATGATATTTAGTTATATTTTTGGTGATAATCCACTCTTTCGCTTTGCCACTCATGTTTTTATTGGCGTTTCTGCTGGTTATGTAGTGATTATTACAATATACAATGTGATCTTACCTCAAATGATCTATCCGTTCTTACAGGGCACATCTTCGATCCTTACAATACTTATTTGGGTAGGTGCATTCTTTATGGTTTTTAAGGCTTTCCCAAACTTGGCTAAAATCGGGAACGGTGTCATGGCTTATATCGTGGGCGTAGGTGTGGCTGTGGCGATCGGCGGGTCTGTCTTGGGAACGATTCTGCCTCAAGCGTCAGGCACCATTCAATTATTTGACAATTCGACCTTTCAGAGTGCAGAAACTCCGAGTTGGTTAAATTTTGTGAATGCCTTATTTATATTGATTGGTACGCTGAGCACCTTAATCTATTTTCAATTTTATACCAGTGGTAATGCCAGAAATACCCTGTCGAGGTGGTTTCAAAAGATAGCGTTGGTTAAAAATATTGGTCGGATATATATTGCTATTACGTTTGGGGCATTATTTGTGGGCGTTTACATTGCGTCCGTTACCGCATTTGTGGAGAGGTTTGCCTTTATTCGGGACATCCTATTAAACCTGTTTTCTCCGTTTTTAGGGTCATGAACGGGAATAAAATTATATGAGTGAATCTTCCGTCGCTGCTGAATCCCTGCTTGCTGTTGATGTAGGTACAATAAATACGCGCGCTATCCTGTTTGATATTGTTGATGGTCAATATCGTTTCGTTGCTGTTGGAAAAGCAAAAACAACAATAGAGGCTCCTTATTTGAATATTGGGGAAGGTGTAAGGCGTGCTATTAGTAAATTGGAAAAGACCTTGGGGAGGACATTTCTAAGTAATAGTCAATCATTGATAATTCCCAGCAGCCCAGATGGTATAGGAATTGATTCCTTTGCTTTGACAATATCTGGCGGGAAACCATTGCGTGTAGTGGCTGTTGGAATATTGGAGGAGGGTTCTGCACAGAGTGCCCAGGAATTGGCTGCGACAACATATTCTCGTATAGTCGATGTAGTTACGATAAATAGTCAAAGGACGCAAGAATCTCGTATAGATGCAATCATTAAAGCGCGGCCGGATTTAATAATCCTTGCTGGAGGTACCGAGAACGGGGCGGAGAGGTCGGTGATGACAATGGTAGAAGCAGTCGGGTTAGCCTGTTATCTATTGCCAAAAGATGTTCGCCCTGAAGTACTGTATGTTGGGAATCAAGCCTTAAGGGAAAAAGTGCAGGATTCACTTTCTTCTATTGTTCATCTTGATATAGCCCCAAATATTCGCCCATCGACAAATGTGGAGCAATTAGTGCCAGCCCAGGCAAAACTAATCAGGATTTACCAACGGATACGCAACAAAAAAATCTTGGGTGTATCGGAATTTGATATTTCGGCTGGTAGAAGGATGCTACCCACAGCGGCTGCCTTTAACCGCATTATTGGATTTCTCAGTAAGACATATGGTTCATCCAAGGGTGTGTTGGGAATAGATATTGGCGCTTCTGCTACGACAGTTTCACTCGCATTTTCAGGTAATGCTATGATGAAGACAATCTCTCACTTGAATTTAGGAGAAAATGTCGTGGATATTCTTCGGTTTGTCAAGGCTGAAGATATTGCCCGTTGGATTCCCGGTCACTTTTCGCCTGATAGAGTTCAAGACTATCTCTATAATAAGACTATATATCCTTTCAGCATCCCCGGAACGGTTGATGAGTTGAGTATTGAACAAGCAATTGCTAGGCAATTAATGCGTCTTGCAGTTTCAGAAATTATCCAAAAAATACCGGAAAAAGACAATAATGTATTGGCGGGCTTTTTGCCATGGGTAGAGCCCATTATCGCTTCTGGTAGTGTCCTTACGAAAGCGCCAAAACTTGGGCAAAGTATGCTTATGTTACTAGATGGAATCCAGCCGGTGGGGGTAACAACGCTTGTTCTGGATAAGAATAATCTAACGCCCGCATTGGGCGCGGCTGCTGAAATCAATCAAATGCTTGTAGTTCAGGTATTAGAATCAAAAGCCTTTCTTAATTTGGGTACTGTTATCGCTCCTGTTGGTAAGGCTAAATTTGGAACACCAGTATTAAGAGTGTGGATTAAGCAGGAAGATGGTACAGAGACTAACATTGATGTAAAATATGGCTCTATAGAAGTGATCCCGGCTTCTCTTGGACAAAAGGTTGAATTACGTGTTCTACCGCTTCAGCGTTTTGATATCGGGATGGGTGGACCAGGGAGAGGAGGGCGACTGCGCGTGATTGGAGGAGCCTTAGGAATTGTTATTGATGCCCGCGGACGACCTTTAATGTTGCCTGAAAATCCAAATCAACGGCAAGAATTACTGAAGAAATGGGCGAGAGTACTTGGCGCTTAAGTTCTATTTCTGGCATTAATCTTGCATCTACTCATTGATAATTGATTATGTTAGCACAAATTAAACATATCCTACCTAAAACTCTTATCCAGCGCGAACGAACCTTGCCAGCAACTGGAGACGTTGTCGTTAGGCAAGGTCAGTATGTCGAACCATTGGATATTATTGCTGAGACCGATATGAAGCAAGAGCATTTATTAATCGATGTTGCTCGAGGTCTTGGTTTATCGCCAACTCAAGCAGACCAAATGATTCAAAGAGAAGTTGGCGAGGAGATCATTGAAGGGGACATTATTGCTGGTCCTGTCGGAATTGCACGGCGGGTAGTTCGTTCTCCTGTAACGGGCAAAATCGTTCTTCTTGGAGAAGGACAAATACTTTTAGAGTTAGATAGTCCTATTTATGAACTTCATGCTGGTTTGAGTGGAAAAGTGACCAGTTTGATTCCTGGGCGAGGGGCGGTTATCGAGACGACAGGTGCATTAATACAAGGAGTATGGGGTAACGACCGTATCGATTTCGGGTTATTGCAATCAAAAATCAAATCAACAACGGATAAGTTAATATTAGATCATATCGATGTTAGTTTGAGAGGATCAATTATCGTAGGTGGATATTGTGATGACCCAACAATACTGAAAAAGGGTGCTGACATTCCTTTGCGCGGATTAATTCTGGCGAGCATGTCCTCACGCCTTATCCCTATTGCAAAGAAGGTCCGATATCCGATTATTGTCCTGGAAGGATTTGGGGCATTGCCAATGAATGATATAAACTTAAATATACTTACCCAAAATGTAGGACGTGAAGTGTCCATAAATGCAGAATCTCCTGAACGTATAAATGGAAAATTTCCAGAGATAGTGATTCCTTTATCAGAGATGGGCGATGAGGAACCCCCAATAACTGATTTGGAGTATCAGCCTGGTCAAGTTGTGTTGATTGTGCGCGAGCCTGCTGCCAGACAGATAGCCAAGATCAAGACGGTGTATCCGGAACCGCGACCTTTAGCAAGTGGCATAACCGCTCCTGCAGCAGATGTTATGTTATCGTATGATACGGTTATCAGAGTACCTTTGGTTAATCTTGAGGTAATCGCGTAAAAGGTTGAACGTAAAGTGTATTTATAACTAGGATAATGGGAAATTCTTATTTGATGACTATCAACTTACTAATAGAGAAACCCCTCCAGAAGATTTGGTCTTTGGAGAAATGAGGAGAGATAAAATGGATGATTTTAACATAGAAGACGTCGACTTGGGCTCAGAAGATGAAACACCCCCGGAGGAGTCCAGCAACCGAACATTTTTATTGGTCGCCGGGATTATTGGAGGGATTCTTGTTCTTTCAATGATCTTTGTTGCAGTGTACGCGATGGTATTCGTGCCAAAGTCTAAGTCACAGCGAAGTACACAGGTCGCAGAAATCAATGCCCAAAACACGGATGTTGCACATGCGAGTATGCTTACCGCTGCAGCAAATGCGTGGACAGCAACGCCAAGAAATACGCAGCCACCGAACACACCTACCCCTAGCAAAACACCTGTTTTAGCACCTACGGACACACCTGTGATTCAAGAAGCAACCGCAGATCCACGAACTGCAACCGTGGCTGCTTTGCTTACGTTACAGGCTGGCGGTGTAACGGGTACACCGATACCTACTGAGTTACCCAATACAGGATTTATGGATGACGTGGGCGTATCCGGCTTGTTGGCTATGGCAGGCGCTTTAATTGTAATTGCTTTATTAGCGCGCCGTTTAAGAGCCGTAAATAGATAAAATTCCTCGCGGGTGGGCTTTTACACAAGTTCCTAATTGTCCACCCGCGTTTTTATATAGTTGAAATAATTAAGTAATGCTCGCTGCGATTTCTTCCCCATAGCCTAATAATGCCTTGACCATTGCCTGGTTGCGTCCTTCAGCATAGACACGCAATACTGGCTCGGTTCCTGATGGGCGGATCAACAGCCAGGAATCATCACGCAAAACATATTTTACGCCATCAATTGAGAGAATACTTTCTACTTTCTGCCCACCAATGTTATTTGGTGCATTGTTTAATAATCGTTGTACCATCTGATGCTTTTCAACGGGGTACTTTAGCCGCAGGTCTTTTCTTTTATAATAAGTAGGACCAACTTCTTCTAGCAGGTCATTCACGAGGTCATATAAGGAATGATTCGAGATTGCAACCATTTCCACTAAGAGAAGTCCCATGAGAATCCCATCACCTTCCGGAATATGTCCTTGGATAGAAATGCCACCAGATTCTTCTCCCCCAATTAACACATTTTCCTTTAACATATGATCGGCAATATGGTTGAAGCCAACAGGGGTTTCAAGTACAGACAACCCATACTTATTTGCTAATCTATCGATCATCTTGGTTGTCGAAACAGTCCGGATGATTGGTCCCTTCCATCCGCGTTGTTCAACTAGGTAGCGCAATGAAAGCGCCATGATCTTATGAGGATCCACGAAATTACCTCGACCGTCCATGGCGCCAATCCGATCAGCATCCCCATCAGTCGCCAACCCAAGATCACCCTTGCCTGTGCTAATCGCTCCGGCAAGTGCCCCAAGATTGATAGCAATAGGCTCCGGATGCACACCACCGAATCCGGGATTCATTTCACCACGGATTTCTAATACCTCACAACCGGTTCCTTGTAAGATACTTTTAATCACTCCTCTTCCCGCACCATGCATTGAATCAACCACTACTCTAGGAGGATTTTCAGCGATAGCATCGAAATCGATTAATTGGCGTAAATGATCATAATATGCTGGTAAGGGGTTGAAGCGTTGAATGAGGCTTTGTTCCCTAGCCCGATCCCAATCCATTAGGTTGGGGCCGCGACCCCGTTCTTCATTATCGTTAAGATAAACTTCTACGCGGTGGGATTGCTCGGGAAGTGCCGAGCCACCATAGGCGGCTTTGAGTTTGATGCCATTGTAACGTGGTGCGTTGTGTGAAGCGGTGATCACGATTCCGGCAATTGCACCCATGTTCCAGACGGCGTAAGATATCACTGGCGTCGGAGCGTCCGCTTGCGTGAGGTAAACTGTGTATCCGTTTGCTGCAAGGACTCGCGCTACATCCCTTGCATATCTATCGGACAAGAACCGTGTATCGAAACCGACGATCACCTTTTTGGGGTCTATATTTCTTTCTGTTTGGCAATCTTTGAGCCAATCTCCAGAGTGGACAGCGTCCGCTATTGCCTGCGTAACAAGACGCAAGTTGTGAAATGTAAAAGTGTCCGAGATAACAGCGCGCCAACCATCTGTACCAAAGTGAATAGGCATGTTTCTTGCTCCTATAAAATAGAGTGTTATTGATTTTATCATCAAATGAATTATGAGGATATTATTTCATGTGTCTAAACTTCGTGCTAAAATGGATTTATGAATCGTAAAGAAATCTTTAATCAATTGGCTAAAGTTTTTATATTTTCGACCATGGAAAAAAGTGATGTGGCTCGGATTGCGTTGAGATTTAAGCCAGTTGTGCTTAATCCAGGCGATACGGTTTATGAGCAGGGGAACCCAGCCAATGGTTTCTATGTGATCGTTTCGGGAAAAATCCGGTTGATTAACGATAGTGGTCGTCGGAGCAAGGATTATGGGATATTGACGAGCCGAGATTTCTTTGGTGCGGAAGAATTGGTGTTGAAGAAATCTCGCATTCTAACAGCAAGGGTGGAATCAGCAACAACGCTTCTTAGAATAAACCCAAAAGATTTTTATTGGATGCTTCAAACTTATCCAGCACTTAAAAATGATTTGGTGGGGATGGTCAAAGGTATTCGACTTGGGAGGAAGAAGCAATTTAATTGGCTTGGAAAAGAAGAAGTTATCCATGTGATCTCCCGAAAAAATATAGCCTTACTTTGGTTCTCCTTAACAGGACCAATAATCTTTGGGGGAATTTCAATACTATTGGCGGTTGCGGGATTATTTGTTTCCCCGAAAGGGATTGTCTTAGGTATCATAGGGGGTGTTCTTTTCGTAGTTGCATTATTGTGGGCTATTTGGAGTGCAATTGATTGGGGCAACGATTATTACATCATCACGAATCAACGGGTTGTTTGGTTGGAGAAGGTGATTGGTTTATATGACAGCCGGCAAGAATCCCCAATAAATGCAGTCCTTTCTGTAAATGTCACATCTGACCAAGCGCAGCGCATGATAGGTACAGGAGATGTGATTGTGCGTACGTATACAGGCAGTATTGTATTTCGAAACGTAGATCGTCCAAGCCAATTTGCTTCTGCGATTAATGCTTATTGGGAGAAATCAAAGGAATTATCTCGAATCTCCGAGAATGAAGAAATGGAAAGGGCTATTCATGAACGTTTATATGAAAATTCACAGAATAATGATTTGCCCGGAGAGCAATTAATCGTCCAAACACCTACCGCTCCCCTAAAGAAGAACCTTTGGGAGAGAATGTTTGGTAACTTTTTAAGAATGCGCTATGAAGAAGGGGACAATATCACATATCGGAAACATTGGTATATTTTTATCAAAAAATCATGGCAACCGCTTGTTGTATTTGTTTTCTTAACAACCTTGATTCTGTTTCTGTATTGGCCTTTTAGAGAGACAAGTTTTGCGTTTGTCGCTGGGACAACCGCGTTGATTGTTTGGGTAACTTTGTATTTGGTTGTGTTGGTTTGGTGGTTATATTATTATGTTGATTGGCGAAACGATATTTATATACTAACTTTGGATAAAATATTGGACATTGAACGTAAGCCCTTGGGGAGGGAGGAGAAGAAGATCTCTCCACTTGAAAGTGTGCTAAGTTTAGAACACACCCGAGAAGGTATTTTAGGTTTATTATTTAACTTTGGTAATGTAGTAATCAACGTTGGATCAACAAAATTAATATTTTATGGTGTGCATAATCCAGCAGAGGTTCAACATGATATTTTCGACCGCATGTATGCGTTAAGAAAGTCTCAAGAAAAAGAACGGGCAGAGCAAGATAGGCAACGGATGGTTGAATGGTTATCAATTTACAAACGAGAAACGGAAGAAGCAAAGGAAAAGAACGATAAAACGCCTGATTTTTATTAATTTTCCTTGGAAAATTGGTATAATGTAAGTAATTCTATTAATATTTTGAGTAAGGTGAAATGATGGCAATTCGAAATATAGTTATTGTGCCAAATCCTGTGTTACGAAAGAAGGCGCATCGAGTAGATGAATTTGGAACGGATTTACAAGAATTGATCGATGATATGGTTGAAACGATGAGAGAGGCTCCGGGCGTTGGATTAGCAGCTCCTCAAGTAAATGTTTCTCAAAGGGTTATCGTTGTTGAATTTGGCGATGAAGAGGACGAAACAGTTCCATCTAAGTTGTACGCAGTCGTTAATCCTGAAATCGTTAAACCTTCCAGAGAAACAGTATTTGGGATTGAGGGATGTTTATCAATTCCTGGGCTTGTTGGGGAAGTTGAACGGGCAGAGTCAGTAACGATAAAAGGATTTAGTCGTTATGGTCAGCCCACGAAGATCAAGGCAAGAGGTTGGTTAGCGCGCATTTTTCAACATGAAGTGGATCATTTGAATGGTGTATTGTTTACAGATAGGGCTACGCAAGTGTGGCAACCTCAGCCAGATGAGGAACGAGTTCTTGTAACATAGCAGTATCTATTGTTGTTTTGCATATTTTTTTAAATAGTTGAATGCCACGGAAGGAAAAAGTCCGTGGCATAATATTGCCAAATAACTTATGTATTTAAAACGGTTATCTCTTACGAACTTTCGAAATTTTGCTCGCATGGATGTGGAAATCCCGGAAGGTGCTGTTTTGCTTATTGGAGACAATGCCCAAGGGAAAACAAGCTTCCTTGAAGCCATTTATTTTTTGGCAACGTTCACCTCTTTCCACGCAAGCAGTGATCGCCAATTGATTAATTTCCTCGCGGGAAGGGAACCGCTTGCTGTGGGTCGAATCATTGCTGAATATCAAAAGGATAAGAAAAACTATCAACTTGAAATGCGGATAATTCAGGAGAATAATGGCATTTATGGCTCACGTAGGGTGCGAAAAGAAGTGCTGTTGAATGGCACTAAGCGGAAGTTGAACGAGTTGATCGGTCATTTTAATGCAGTTATTTTTCTACCTCAAATGCTAGGTATTATTGAGGGTTCACCAAGTGAGCGTCGCCGTTATATAAATTTGACCCTAGCGCAGGTTTCACCCAGGTATACCGCTGCTTTGAGCAGTTATGACAAAGCGATTAACCAACGCAATGCGTTGTTGAAATTATTGAATGAAAGGGGGGGTGATCTAGATCAACTAGAATATTGGGACGAAAACATTGCTTCTTCTGGATCTATATTGATATACGAACGGATTCGGGCACTTCAAGAGATTGAATCGATCGCAGCAATGGCTCACCGTGGACTTACTCGAGGAGAGGAGATATTAAGAATCGATTACAAGCCCGCTTTTGATCCTATTCCTCAACAACCAAATCAAATTGCTTTTTCTATCCCCGCCTCGTTTGACCGTTCTGGTTTTTCGAAGGAGGAAATTGAAAATGGATTGTATGAGGAACTTCAGAAGCAACGGGAAAAGGAAATCGCAAGGGGACAAACAACAATTGGGCCTCACCGTGATGAGATTCGTTTCTTAGCAAATGGTATCGATCTTGGAACGTATGGCTCCCGTGGTCAAGTGCGAACTACAGTGCTTTCTCTGAAGATTGCAGAGGTAACTTGGATGAGAGAAAAAACTGGGGAATGGCCGGTTCTTTTGCTTGACGAAGTACTTGCTGAACTAGATCCATATAGACGTTCTGATTTACTAGCAATTCTGCAAGAAAGTGACCAAACTTTGCTTACCACAACGGATTTAGACCTTTTTCAGGAGGAATTTGTAAAAAATTCTACGGTTTGGGTTATTAAACAAGGGACGATAACAAAAAGTTGATTACTCTAAAGGTCTTTTCTTGGGAATTCCAATCCGCCTTGGGTATTGCTTGGGGGTCGTAGCAACTTTGTCTATTACGATTAAGTAACGCTCTTCTACTACTCCAGGAAGGGAGACGGGGATTAATTGTTGCAACTTTCCTCCTAATAAATTGATTGCATTCTCTGCTGTGTGGGCTTCAGCGAGACCACTCTCTCCTTTCATCGCTAGGACTTTGCCACCAACCCTGACTAATGGAAGTAGATATTCAGAAAGAATCGATAGATTAGCAACCGCTCTCGCTATTGCCCAATCATATTTTTCTCGGTGAGCAGGTAGTTTCCCGATTGCTTCTGCACGACCTTTGATGATGTTGATTCCTTCTAATCCAATGATGTTAATGATGTGTTGGCAAAATTCTACTTTTTTCCCCACCGATTCAAGCAAGACCATCGTCATCTGTGGAAAGATGATTTTTAAAGGAATTCCTGGAAATCCGGCGCCGGTTCCAACATCGATAACTCGATCGATCTTTGAATCGCGCAGTGCAAAGGCAGCAGTAAAAGAATCAAGGAAGTGTTTACGGCGAATTTTATTGGGCTTATTAATAGCGGTCAGGTTGTAGCGCTTATTCCAGTCAATCAATTCCTGTTCATATTTACGAAGCGCTAATCGTTGCCGTTTTGTTAGCGTAATATTTAGAAGTGATTTTGTCTCTTGTGCGAGTCTTTCCATGATGTATTACTAGAAGATTTAGTATTATTCTGATTATACATTGTCCATCAAAGAAAAAACAGTGAATAATTAGAAAAACGACCCTTTGTATATTTTTCAAAGGGTCGTTGAATAATAAGCGGAAGTTCTATTCTTCTGTCTTTTGCCCGGTATGTTCTACTTTTTCTGCTTTTCGTTTCTTTCGTGAACGTAGTACCGCTCGGATGATGAAGTATAAAGGTACACCAAGAAGAATTCCAACAGGCAATACACATAATCCTGTCCAGATTCCAAGATCCGCTAATTGTTGTAAAGTTTTGATCAAGGTTTGGATTGCTTTTTTAGCGGTACCTTGTGGTTTCCAACCGCCAATTACAATAGGTTGCACGGCTTCATCCGCTGTGATATCGACATTTATAGCGGAAAGTGCGGCAGCCTGTTCATAATATTGCATTTGACCTTTGATGACCTCAATCTGTTCGCGAACATTAACTAATTCATTGTATACCCTGAGGACGTCTTCAGTTCTTGTTGCGTTTTCCATGATTTGCATCAGTTGTTTTTCAGCGGCTTCGAGGTTTCTTAGACGAGATTGTAGGTCTGTGTATTCACGAGTTACATCCTGCCCACTTCTGTTTTCGCGAAGGACTTCACCCGCGCCTTCTTTTATCTTTTGGATAGCCTCATCCAACCGTTCAGCAGGTACCCGGATGGTTATCGATGCCTGATTGACCTTTAATCCGCCAGATAGAGTACGCTGGTAGAGATTGGATGTAACTACAAAACCGTCCATTTCCTCAGCCATTTTTGCAATTTCATCCATTGTCTTGCTGGGATCCTTCACAACGATTGATAAGTCTGCATTCTTGATCACCATGCGTTCTATTGCAGTGTCAGACGTAACATTGTTTAAGACAGAATCTCTGGGTAAACTTTCTTCTTCAGTTACTATAAAATCACCACCACCTGATTTTTCCTGATAGCCTAAACCAGGAGCCATGGCAGGCATTTCAACCGGCATTGCCTTGTTGGTTGCTTTCGCCCCACAAGCAGCGAGCAGGATTGCGAAGATGATCATACTGATGAATGTTTTTTTTGACATGGTAATCTCCTAATTATTTTGCGGATGTTTTGATTGTATGACATTAACCTGAT
Source organism: Anaerolineae bacterium (assembly GCA_011176615.1). Classification (GTDB taxonomy): domain Bacteria; phylum Chloroflexota; class Anaerolineae; order Anaerolineales; family UBA11858; genus G519. Next base: position 11,475 of record DUEG01000166.1, read on the forward strand.
TTATTCCACAGACGAATATGGAATGAGTTTTGTTCCTGACAATTAAAGTTTTCAGAAAGATGTCACCAACCGTACTCCAAACGTTGGATATGTCGATTTGGTAATCCGGCTTTCCGCATGCGTTCCTGTACGGCAGGAATATCATAAAGGATTCTGTGAAATTCAAAAAGCATTTCGTTTGTATCTAGTATTCCATATGATGCTCTAGGATCTCGGTCTCTGGGTTGTCCAACAGATCCTGGATTGAGTATAGATCGTGGCGCGAGTGTGACTTGAGTGTGTGAGTTAGGAAGAGATAGGCGCGATAGTTTTTCCCCGTTTGCTAAGAAATAGATAACTGGAATGTGGGTGTGTCCAATGAAGCAAAATGAGGTATTAAAAAAAGAAAAATTTTGTGTGGCTGTTCTAGTGTCCAGGATGTATTCCCAGGTTGGGTGGCGAGGGCTTCCGTGTACCAAAGTAAAATGATCTAAAACGATTTCTGCTGGAAGATCTGACAAGAAGTCCAAATTATCTTTGGTAATAGTATTTTGAGTCCATTGAATAGCCTTGCGCGCTTCTTCATTGAATGCTTCGATTTCAATTTTATTCAATGTGGCGGCATCGTGATTACCTAAAACGCATTTGATATTTGGGAGCGCTCGAATACGTTCGATAACTTGATTTGGGTCGGGCCCATAGCCCACCAAGTCTCCTAAACACCAATAGCCATCCATTTCGCCCGCATCATTAAGAACGGTTTCTAGGGCAGAGAGGTTTGCGTGAATATCGGAAAATATTAATATTTTCATGCTGTAATCGTAACATATTAATTTGTAATTTAATCAGGGAATTGTTATACAAACAAATCTGTAAGAAGAGGGGAATTATCTTTTCCTTAATCTTGGATTGAGTACATCATCGAGTGCTCTTCCTACAAGGTAGAACGCACTGCAGAAAAGCATTATCGAAAGCGCTGGGGGGACGATTGTTGACCATGTCCCTTTAAAATTAAACCATCGAAAAGTTCGTTGTCCCATCCAAATCATTGACCCCCAACTCATATAATCTTGTGTACGACTGAAGTATGCTAATAATGACTCAGTTAATACAGCCCCGACTACTGTCATGACTGCGTGGACAAGCGCAATGGGTATTAATCCAGGAAGGATATGCTTACTGAAAATATGGAGATGATTTCCCCCAGCGATACGTGCTGATTCGATATAGGATTTTGTTTTTAGGCTGACTGCTTGTGCTTTTGTTACGATTGCTTGTCTTCCCAATCCCGTAAATATTCCATATGTTAGCGCCACAAGGAACCAGTTCATCTTAATAATAAGTCCAAATAACAATAAAATGATTACTGCTGGTAATAACGTAAACACATCCGATATGCCCATTAAAAAGATATCCATCGCACCGCCAAAGTATCCTGCAATTCCTCCCAATAAAGTCGAAATAGTAATTGCGATAATCGCTGCTCCAATGCCAACGCGGAATGAATTTCTTGAACCATATAACAATTGGCTGAATATATCCCTGCCCATGCCATCTGTGCCGAGCAGATGGATGCTGGATGGTGAAGATGGATGTGGCATCATCTCTATGTCGAATCCCACATAAGGATCATAACGCCTGCGGTCCCAAATGGTTTTCATTAATATTGGCTGAGCCGGTACCATTAATCCAAAAATGATGATGAGTAACACGCCAATCATCCCTAGCGGTTGTTGACGAAAGAGTCTCCATTGCTTTTGGAGACTGGTGATTCTTGCAAGGAGGTTTTGACGTTGAATGAACCACCGAGATCTTGGATAGTGTTTGTTTGCGGTGTTGTTCATTTAAGAAAACTCTCCGGTATATCGCAATCGCGGATCAACGAAGATATGAAAAATGTCTAGAAATATGTGAGCGAGTAAAGTCATTACACCCACAAAGGATAAAGCACCCATTAAAATTGGGATATCTTGGTATTCAATTGCGTTGAAAATAAGTTGACCCATGGCATCCCATCGGAAAACAATTTCTATAGCAAGACTGCCTACGAGAACGAAGGGGATGTTCAGTAAAAGTCGGGTGAGTACTGGGAAAAAAGCGTTTCTGGCAACATGATGATTGCGAATCACGGACTCAGACAGACCTTTTGCTCGCGCTGTTGTAACATATTCCTCGTTCATTGTTTCCAGCATGGTTGTTCTCATCGTCAACATTGTTTCACCGAATGACAGTAAAATGACTGTTGCTAAAGGTAGTACAAGATGTGAGAGAATATCAACTGCCAGATAATCGAATCCACTATGTGCCCACCAAACCCATAATGTTACCCCAATAATGATGCAGCCTGTCGCTCGCTCTGCCCATCGAATGAGAGTGTGCCGCAGTTTGCGAGTAAAGTACCAAAGTAGTGCGATTGCACCAAAAGCCAACCCTCCACTAATTACCATAAATCCTAGTATTAAATCCGCGGGGATATTTACCCGCCACCACTTATTAGGGTCAATTAATTTTTGAAAAGGGAACCAACCTAAATGCCAACTGAAAACATTGAGCATAAGAAAGCCGAGCCAAGGGGCAAATGATGTATAAGTTGCAACGCCACCAAGGGTTGCTCCGATTTCAAATTTAGAACCATGATGCCAAGCGATTTGCTTTCCCAGCCAAATACCAAGGAAATATGCTATAAGAATGCCACTGAAAAACAATAAAAGGGTGCGAGGAGCCTTATTAAGTAATATGGTCGTAACAGGGATAGGATAAGCCATGAAAGATTTTCCTAAGTTCAGATGGAAAAATCCTGTCATCCAATCCAGGTATTGAATTATATAAGGGCGATTAAGACCCAAGGTTGTTTTAATGTAATTTCTTAATACGGAATCTCCAAAAAAGAGAACACTGTAATCATAGGGGAGTGCTTGTATAAGGGCGAATAATAATGTCTGAAAGACAATTAAGGCGACAAAACCCCGTATAATCCGGCGTATGATTAACCTATACACAAATGATCATCCTAAAACTGAATAATATCTGCTTTATTGTGGTATTCTTTGTTTTGCTCTTGGTCATGTAAGTTGTTTTTGGAATTATTCAGAAAATTTTATTAATTGGAGCAATAACCTGTATTTATAAATACTACCATAACGAAAATTTGTTCAAAAAGTAGGTAGGATAAGGAGCGTTCATTGTTAATGGGTTCTCCATCAAACTGATAATTCAGATAATTGAATTTATTGTTGGCTTTTCCATTGATTACGCTTAGCGCTGGTCTTTATTAGCCCTAATCTGAATTTGATGATATTTGCGTCAGGCTATCTGTTTATTTGCTCGTTGTTCTTGGATGAAGGTGATTCTTGAAAACAAAGTCTTTGCCATACATCGTTACGCTTGGCGTGCTGTATGGCACAACCATGGTTGCATCGAGATTTTCGGTAGCATTAATTAAACCAGCAACTTATATTAGTTTGCGTATGATGATTGCTAGTCTTGGTTTTCTTGTCATCTATGGTTTGCGTTTGGGGGGAAGAAGATTTCCGCATAGTAAAAAATTATGGAAGCAGGCTGCATTACTGGGTATCTTCGGAACGATTACCCCTATGCTGTTAATTGTTTCTTCCTTACAGTATCAATCAAGCGGTGTCACATCTGTTTTGGTTACCTCAAGCCCCGCAATTACCATATTGATGGCACATTTATTCTTACATGATGAGAAAATCACATGGATTAAAGGGATTGGAATCACTTTAGCATTAGGTGGTGGGTTGTTTCTTGCTATACGCGGTGAGAGTGGTTTGCCTGATTTGAGTGCAGCAAAACCAATTGGTTATATTATGGTACTTGTTGGTATGCTGTCAGGTAGTGCGATGACAATCTATGCTCGGAAATACATGGGAGAGCAAAATGTCTTTGATGTTGCAGGCGCCCGTATTTTCGTCTCTGCGATGGTGATGATTCCCTGGTCGATATATTTTCTTCGAGAGGATATTCGACATCTTAATGTCATGGGATGGGAGGCAGTTTTCTACGCTGCGGTATCCGGAACATTTATTGCTATATTATTGGACTTTTATAATGTTAAACACTTCGGGGCGACAGCATCTGCAATGGTTTCTTATGTTGTTCCTATTGTCGCCAGTTTTATAGGCGTGATACTCTTACATGAAACGGTTACTTTAGGTATGCTAGCAGGAATGGTGTTGATATTAACTGGCTTAGTGTTAATCAATGTCTTTTAATCAGATTATTGAAGATAATTGCTTAATTTATTCCCCAAGTGAATAAGTATAATAATACTATGAATGGTTTGGCATCGACAAGCAAGGAAATGGGTGGCGAAAACTTATGGCGAGTTACTTCAAGATATTTTTTGCATCCACTTTATTTGTTTAAAAACTACCGTCGGGACGATCTTTTATCGGATTTTACTGCGGGATTGACTGTGGCGATTGTGATGCTCCCCCAGGCAATTGCTTACGCGCTTGTTGCGGAGTTACCCCCGCAGATGGGTATCTATGCCGCTATTATTGGATCAATTGTCGGAGGATTATGGGGGTCATCGGAAAATTTGGTAACAGGTCCAACGAATACAAGTTCGCTTCTTGTGCTCTCTATATTACTTCCTATGGCGGGCATTGGTTCTTCTGAATATTTATTAGCAGCAGGTCTATTGGCAATATTTGCGGGTATTTTTCAGATTACGTTGGGGTTCGCTCGCTTAGGAATGTTGGTGAACTTTGTCTCTGATTCGGTGATCGTAGGCTTTACCGCTGGCGCTGGGGTGTTGATTATGATCAATCAGTTTAAACATCTGTTTCGATTACAAATTCCCATAATGGACAATATGTTCCTTACGCTTACTGAGGTAATTATTAGGATTCCTCAGACTCATTTGATAAGTATGATTTTGGGGTTAACTGTAATAATCCTGATCATTTTGATCATGTGGTTCAAACCATTGTTGCCTGCTCCTCTGATCGCTATTGGAATTGCTTCTGTAGCCGTTTGGATTTTCCACCTAGGACAAAGTGGGGTCGTTTTGATTGGAGAAATACCCAAAGGCTTGCCTCCGCTTACAAAATTTCCTCCCATCAATATTGAAACCTTAGGCGAATTATCTTCGGGTATATTGGCTGTTGGGTCAATAGGTCTTGTGCAAACTATCGCAGTTGCCAAAGCGTTAACCGTTAAATCAGGAAAGCGTTTTGATAGTAATCAGGAATTCATCGGACAAGGTCTGGCAAATATTGCTTGCGGCTTTTTCTCGGGTTATCCGGTATTTGGTTCTTTTGTGCGTTCAGAAGTGAATAAGAGATCTGGAGGAAAGACGGCGTTTTCGAGTGTTTTTGCAGGGTTATTAATGTTGGGTGCAGTTTTGTTGTTTGCACCGTATGTTGCTTTTATTCCTAAAACGGCTTTGGCAGGGGTACTTATCGTGATTGCTTATGGGATGATCGACCGAAAAGAAATCCTTAGGATCTGGCGAGGGGCTAAGGGAGATTTGCTTATCATGGCAATCACATTTATTACCACGCTTTTATTACCTTTGCAGTTTGCCGTGTTGTTTGGAATTATGGCATCGTTTGCTGTGTACATACTGCGAACTAGTACGCCGCGAGTATTTCCTGTTGTACCGAACAAATCATTCGAACATTTGGAATATCAACCTGAAAGAGAATCTTGCCCGCAAATGGCGATCTTTGACCTTCATGGAGACCTTTACTTTGGCGCTACGAACTATATTGAGGATAAAATCATTGGTTATATGAACCAACATCCGGAACAACGTTTTCTGATTCTGAGGATGAACAATGTAAATCAATGTGATATTAGCGGAATCCATGCTTTAGAGGGTATTGTGAGACGATATCGTAAGCGCGGAGGAGACGTGATTCTGAATGGTACTCAGCCTAATATAATGGCTTTGATGAGGGGGACAGGTTTTTATGAATATTTAGGAGAACAGAATTTCATTTTTGATGAAAAGCAAGCGATTTCTTATGCTTTTCACTATCTTTTTGATCCTGTTATTTGCATATATGAATGTGAACGGCGTGTTTTTCAAGAATGTCAAAACCTTCCAAAGCATATTGTTCACACAGAAATTGTTCCGTTGCCAATGGCGATTCCTATGGGCGCTGTCGATTTGATATCACCGCTCAACTTATGGCGGGATCTGCACCAAGATGATCCCCCGTTTGTTATAGATGTCCGGGAACCCCGGGAATATAAACGTGGGCACATTCCTAATGCTGCATTAATTCCTCTATTTGAATTGATAGCGAATCCAGAGCAAGTCCCTAAAGATCGAAAGGTTATATTTGTGTGTAGAGCCGGTAGGCGGAGTGCACGTGCAGCATATTATTTCGCTGAAAAGGGTTATCAAAATATCAGTGTCCTGGAAGGCGGAATGCAAGCATGGGAAACAGCGGATTTGCTTGTGGCAGTGGAAACGGTAATGGGGTTGGAGGTAACAAATGGTTAAAAAAATATCACCAAATCTTGGACTTGATCTGGTACGCGTAACTGAAGCGGCAGCGTTAACCGCGGGCAGGTGGATGGGGTTGGGAAATCCAGATGAGGCGAATCATTGGACATCTGTAGCCATGGCAAACGCATTTAATACCTTAGCCATTGATGGTCATATTGTCATCGGAGAAGAGGGTAAATTGGGAGTGCATACGCCTTTAGATAGCGGGAAACGCGTGGGTATGGGAACTGGCACGGCAATGGATGTGGTTGCTGATCCGATTGATGGTGCTCATTTGCTCGCGTTAGGGCACGCAGATGCAATTGCTGTAGCAGGATTGGCTCCAAGAGGATCAATGTGGAAGCCGTATCCTGCTGTTTATATGGATAAGATTGTGGTGGATAAAACTGCTGCGCCGGCGCTTGTTCCGGAGTGTATGGATGCCCCTGCTGCCTGGACTTTAGCATTGGTTGCAAGAGCAAAAAATAAAGCGGTTCGAGATTTGATTGTGTTTGTTCTTGACCGACCTCGCCACAAAGATTTGATTGAAGAAATTAGAGCAGCAGGTGCGCGAGTGATGTCACGGTTAGAAGGGGACATTGCTGGCGCGTTGATGGTGGTTTTAGAAGATGTAAATGTCGATATTCTTATGGGTATTGGCGGAATCTCGGAAGGGGTGATTGCGGCATGTGCGATTAAGTCTCTTGGAGGTGCAATGTTGGGTCGTTTGTCTCCCCAGAGCGAGGGAGAGGCGAATGAAGTAAAAGCCTCGGGGTTGGATGTCCATAAAATCCTTACTTGCGATGAACTCGTTAAAGGGGATGATGTTTTTTTCGCCGCTACAGGGATTACGGATGGTGTAATACTTTCAGGGGTGCGTTATGAAGGTGATAGAGCGCAAACAGAATCTATGGTTTTACGAAGAAGAACAGGGACAAAGCGACTGATCCATGCTGAGCATTTGATAGAAAGTCCAGGTGAAGATGAGATAGGTTAATATTTGTTATTTAATACCCATTGCTCATTTGGAGTTTACTTTAAGAGAACTTAGATTCATTGCGGTAGTTTTCCATAAATATGATTTTGGTTTCTAAACGCGCTTGGTCTGCAGCAAAAGCCATTAAGTGACTTTCCAGGGCTTGTTTTGCAGTTGTCCGTGCAGTAGTCTGGTTCCCTTGTTTGATACTTTCAATGAAAGCAGCCATCAATTGTTCATCGCCACCCCCATGACCTGTCCCATTGGTTGCACTCGTGTTGTAATGGTTTTTTCGTCCGCTTCGATGTTCGTAGGTTTCGATCCATGATCCTCCTAGTCCGAAATAAGATATGAGTGTTGCCTGAGTACCTTCAATACGCGTAGTGCGTGTTTCTGAATGTGCATGACCATGCATTGTCAGCGTAACAGAGATATCACCTTCGAACCACATACTAACAACTTGATGATCAACCACATCATTGTCACAATGATATACACATCGTCCATAGGGACCATCAATTAGGGCTTGCCTGACCCGTTCCGGTGTTGGATCAGAGGTTACAACCGACCGCGGCCAGCCTTTATAATCACTTATTTCTTTAAGAATCGGTAGAATTGTATTCAGTGATTTGATAACCTTGGGTGCTTTCAATTGACTGCGTACTGCATGTTTTTGAAAACCACTTGCGCCTTCAGCAAAGTTGCGCCAGAGTGGAACGAGGTCTATGTAAATGAAAGGGGCATAATATTGACAAGTATCGGATACTGGGCATCCATCCAGACAACGCAAGGGCGCGCCAGGGGGCGCATTTTCGGGGCGGAAATGCCGCAGACTTCCAACACTGCTGAGATATTTACATTGGCGTCCTAGAATCCATACAAATAGGTCAAAATCGTGACAACATTTCGCTAAAATCATCGGGGAGGTTTCTTCTCGTTTTCGCCAATTGCCTCGTACATAACTATGTGCCATATGCCACCATGATACGTTCTCGCGATGAGAGATATTAATTACCTCCCCTAATTTTCCTGATTGGACAATATCTCTCATTGTTTGAAAGTGCTTTGTATAACGTAGGACGTGACAAACATGGAGTTGATGCCCAGTTTCTTCAGCAGTCTGTACCAGCAGATGACAATCCGCTGGTGTGGTAGCCATAGGTTTTTCTAACAAGACATCGTAACCCGATTCAAGGGCTGCTATTGTTGGGGCGGTGTGCTGTTGATCTTGGGTACAGATCAGAGCGGCTTGTCCGAGAGGACTCTTCGTAAGTAATGGTTCCCAACTCTCGAATTGATCTTTAAAGGGAATATGGTGTATTGCAGCAAATTTCGATCTACGTTGTGAGTTTGGTTCGGCTACTGCGACGAACTTAAGTTGATCCGGATACTTGATTGCGTATGCCCCATAGACTTCTGTACCGCGTTGTCCTGCTCCGATTAATACGGCTTTGATTGGTTGCTTGTGTGATTTCATATTTTATTCCTATTTATGGGGATGGTGTTGTCTCAATAAGGAGAATAATCAATTGTAGACCCCGTCATTTTATTAATTGATCAATCATTGGATTCAAGTCTTTATTTTTGCTATAGTAACGCCCTCGCCACCCTCGCCTGCCTTTCCGGATTCAAAAGATTTTACGTAGGGGTGATTGGTCAATGCTTGTCGCACAGCGTCTCTGAGTTTACCGGTTCCTTTTCCGTGAATGATGCGCACCCACGGAAGTCCTGCCAGGTACGCTTTCTCTAAATAATTCTCAAGGACTTCTAATGCTTCATCTACCCGTTGCCCTCGAAGGTCTAATTCAATGCCGGGCGAATCTCTTTTTGGCGTGATGATTTCTCTTTCAGGAATCATGTTTTTGTCTTCTAAAGGCGTTAGGGCGCTCGATCCTTTTGATTCCAGGTCTGAAATCTGCGCTCTGACACGGAGCATTCCGACTTGTACTTCGGCTTCATCCTCGGAAAGGGCTGTGATAATTCCTTCTGCATTTAAAGAACGCAAGCGCACCCGAGAACCAATCCGGAGAGGCTCCGAGATGGATAGATCAAAATTATCTTGTTCTCGCCTGACAACAGGTTCTGCAACGTGTTCCTCGATTTCTGAAACTCTTTCCTCGATTGTTTTAAGAACATTTAATGGTTGTCGGGCTCGTTGCATCTCTTTTCGGAGGCGTTTAAGTTCGTCCTTTATATCTTGTACTTCTTTTCTGGCTCCTTCTCGCGCTTCTTCGAGCAGTTGTGCACGCTCCTCTTCTATATTTTCTAATTGTGATGCTAACTTCCTGTGCAGAGCCAAACTATCATTACGATATTCTTCCGCTTCTACACGTGCTTCCTGGGCTAAATCACGTTGGCGGTAGATTTCGTCAAGAAGATTATCTGCGTGTAAATCTAAAGGGTTGAGTTCGGAGCGCGCATGCGAGATAATATCTTCTGGCAATCCAAGACGTTCTGCTATTGCTAAAGCATTCGAGCGTCCGGGCAAGCCAATAGTTAGGTGATAGGTGGGTTTTAGTGTGTTCAGATCAAATTCTACGCTGGCGTTGACGATCCCAGGCGTAGCATGAGCAAAGGTTTTGAGTTCAGGGTGATGAGTTGTCACGATTGTCGTGATTCCTCGTTCGAGCAAATGATTAAGCAAGGCTCTCGCGAGGGCTGCCCCTTCTTGAGGGTCTGTGCCAGCGCCAAGTTCGTCAAGCAAAACGAGACAGAGACGATTTACATTTTTTAATATATGAATAATGTTAGTAATGTGACCAGAGAAAGTGGATAAGGATTGTTCTATGGATTGCTCATCGCCGATATCCGCGAAAATATCGCTGAATACGCTGATTTCTGAACCGGATTGGGCGGGAATATGTAAACCGGATTGTGCCATAAGAGCCAGCAATCCAATGGTCTTTAGGGTAACGGTTTTTCCACCTGTATTTGGTCCGGTAATCACGAGCATAAACGTTTGAGGATCAAGTTCTACATTGATGGGCACAACGGTTTTTTGGTCGAGAAGAGGATGCCGAGCCTGAATCAATCGAATTGTTACTCCTGGATGCCTGCTGTCTTTTCGGGGACGAATTGGGCGAAGGATTGGTTGAAAAGCATTGATATCTTCTGCGTATCGCGCCTTAGCAAATGCAAGATCTAAATTTGCTAGTGCATCCACTATACCAAAAAGGACATTTGCATGTTCTCCTATTTCTCTTGTGAGATCTGCGAGTATCTTTCGTTCTTCATCACGTTCCGCTAATTGCAATTCCCGGTAGTCATTGTTCATTTCTACAATACTTAGCGGTTCAACATAAACCGTTGCACCAGAGGATGATTGGTCATGAACAACTGCTTTTACTTTCCCTTTGAAATCTGACCGGAGGGGAATGACATAACGACCATCGCGTTGGGTGATGAGATTTTCTTGTAAATAGGGGGCAATTTTCGGGTCGCTGATCATCCGCTGCAAACGAGAAAGCAACCGATCATGTTGGGTGTGTAATTCTTTACGGATATTGGAAAGTTTTATAGAGGCTGTGTCAAGGATTTCCCCGCGCTCGGAAAGTGTTTTAGTAATTTTATCTACCAACCCAACGGGGGGAGGTAACTGTAGCGAAGATTCCCAAAGGATAGGATATTCGTGCTCTCTGCGACTAATGACCCTATATAGGTTACGTGCTGCAACCAGCGTATATTTGATATCAAGTATGTGTGTTGGTTCAAGGATGACTTGGCGTTTGGCTGCTTCCAATGATTCCCGTATATCGCGGGCTCCGCCAATTGTTGTATTTGGTTGAATAGATAATAAATCGAAGGCTTCGGCGGTTTCTTGTTGTTGGTGTTCCGCTTTTTCAAGATTCGTTGTTGGTTCAAGGGCGAGCGCTTTTTCTTTTGAACCCTGAAACGCACAGTATCCCGCTAGGTTTTCAAGCACCTTGGGATATTCAAGGATTTGTTTTGATTTCTTATCCATAACTATTTTATTGTGCATTTTAATTTATTATTTCTTTTTGATGGCGCGAGTGGAGTTTACCATATTAGTTTCTTAATG
>DUEG01000167.1 GCA_011176615.1 Anaerolineae bacterium
AGTGATGGATCCCTGTATGCTGCTACGGTTCCAGATTTTACCCCTCGTAAAATGGGTAACCTAGGTGGTTATATTGACCAAGCCTTGTGGTTACCATAGGCATCTGCTTCACATAATCCATCTTAGGTGATTGGAGATTCCATCTTCCCTGGGTTCAAGGTTCTTGGACAGCCGGCATGCAATTTGTTAAAGGCAAGTTGTTGCAAACATTTAATTCCATTTGCATTTTCAACTAATCACTTCAATCATCTTGCATGATTTTCCCTTTATTTTTCAATATCTTTCAGAAGCCTCTCTTTGGGTAATCCCTCGAGAAATTCCCGCCGCTCTTCTTCCAGGCGGCGGGCGAGTTCTTCGATATCATGCCACAACAAACGTTTGGATGACCGAAGGATGCCTGCATCCTTTTTGGCAATTTCCCTAGCGATCTTTTTCGCTTTTTTATGAACATGGTCTCCTGATATCAAAGCGTTCGCTAATCCCCATTTGAGCGCCAGACTTGCACTGATTGGTTTGTTGCGCATCAGTGCCTCAGCAGCGCGTTTACGCCCGATGATTTCCGGAAGGAGCGCGGTCCAGCCCCCGATGGGACTAATCCCATTCAGATTGTCGAAGGGGATAAAACTTGCTTGGGGGGCGACAAGGACGATATCGCCCGCAAGCACCAACCCAAGCGCGCCATCGGAAACAACATCGTGGACAACAGCAATTATCGGCACTGGCAGGGAAATTATTTGTAGGACGACTTTATTAAGCAGTTCCGTAAGTCGGGAAAGATAGATTTCCAAATCATTCCTATGCTGTGCAAAATCACCCAAACTAAACCCGGTAGAAAAAGAACGCCCTTTAGCGGTAAACATGAGAACATGAATATCACCGCCTTTTGCGATGTCATCCAGCGCTGCAGCAATTGCTTCCAGGAATCTCAAAGTCAGGCTGTTATGGCTTTCCGGCTGGTTCAGGATTAACTCCCCAACCGCCCCTTCAGTTTTCATCACTATTAAGGGCTCCATCCAAATCTCCTTTGACAAGCCGGACCCTTCAATCTTGGGCTGCGGGCGAACCGGTTAGGTTCACTCAATCGACCCGGAACGCTAATTGCATACGCTTTTCTTCCCCTTCCCCAATTTCGAGGAACTCCACGTGCATTGGTGCGCCAATTTTAATCGAAGCGGGGTCTTGGGGGTTAAAGCCGAGCAGGCGTGCGCTGATCATGACACCCTCCTCTAGTTCGACGATGCCGGTTTGGTAAGGGTTCTTGCGGTCGAAACCTTGTGCATTCATAAAAGTCAAGCCAATATTAACTGATGTGAAGGCGGCGAGTTTTCCTTTGCCGCTAAATTCAACCCATGTCATTTGATCGCTTCGGCATTTGGCGCAAATAGCGCGCGGCGGGATGAATAGCGCATTGCATTTTTCGCATCGCGTCCCCATGAGTTTCTGCTCTTGGAGAAATTGATTGAAAGAAGATGCGGTAAATGGGCGTTGAATTTTTTCGTTCATCTTATGATCTCCTTTCGTAAATGTGTACAACGCAAGTTTGACCGGTTGCGCCCACGTTATGGGTCAATGCCAGCGGGATATCGCCTGGCACCTGGCGTTTTCCTGCTTCGCCGCGCATCTGCTTCCAGATTTCCACAGTTTGACCGAGACCGGAAGCCCCCACAGGATGCCCTTTCGCTTTTAAGCCGCCAGAGGTATTGATTGGCTTATCGCCGATTCGGGCAGTAACGCCTTCCGCGGCTTTGGAATACCCTGTCCCTGGGTCAAAGAAACCAATATCCTCGCTAGCGATGATTTCCGCAATCGTAAAACAATCATGCACCTCGGCAATTCGGATATCCTGGGGTGTTACCCCAGCCATTTGATAGGCTGCGTGGCTGGCATAGCGTGCTGCGCCGATTGTCGTTAAATCCTCACGGTCATGCATCGGCATATCGGAAGCCTGCCCGGAGCCGATGATGTGAATTGGTGAATCAGTGAACTGATTGGCAATTTCATCCGCTACCAACAACACCGCGGTTGCGCCGTCTGTGATTGGCGAGCAATCAAAAAGGCGCAGCGGATAGGCTATCATCGGGTTTGCGTGGTCATCGTGCAGGAAATCCCATGTTGTTTCCCACGTGGGGACTGGTTTGCCTTTGCGTTTCGCGGAGGCTTTGCGTTTCTCCATCCAATCCGGGATGGTCACGTTGAACTGAGCTTTGGGGTTGAGCGCGCCGTTTTCATGATTCTTGATCGCCACATTCATTAAGTCTTCCGGGGTTGCTCCGTAGCGGTGCATATATGCGGTCGCCATAGCAGCGTAAAATCCTGGAAAAGTGAAGCCGGCAGGGATTTCGTAGAGGATATCTCCGCCTGTGGCTAAGGTGTCAGTTACCTTCGATGTAGGCAGGTTGTTCATCTTTTCGACGCCCCCTATCAGGACAATATCGTACATCCCTGAGGCGATTGCTATAATACCCTGTCTAAGCGCCACCCCGCTGCTGGCACAGGCGTCTTCAATGCGCACAGCAGGGCGCGGAACCAATCCAATTGAATCAGCCATGATCGGGGCTATGTGGCTTTGCCCTTCGAATAAATCGTTGGAAAAGTTCCCAACGTAAATGATTTCAATGTCTTCTGGATCGAAGCCTTTATCGACAGAATTGACAAGATCTTTGTATGCTTCTATGAATAAGTCGCGGCTGGCTTTTTCCGGGAATGCGCCAAATTTGCTCATCCCTGCGCCGACGATAGAAACGCCGCGTGGGATGGGTCGATTTCTCAGAGTCATTATTTTTCTCCCTTATCGTTTATTCATTTGATTAGTATGTTTTTGTTCTCTTATGCACTTCAGAATTGTGCCATTCGATTTTATATTTGTGGAGAGAAATGGTTCAAACCATGGGATCAAGTGCCAACGACAATGCCGCCATCCACCCGCAGGATAGCACCAGTGATAAAGGAAGCATCATCGGAGGCAAGGAATAGGTAAGCGTTGGCAATATCGCGCGGTTCGCCAAGACGACCAAGCGGGGTGTGGCTTCTCATCCCATCAAGGATTTTCTCCGGCATGGCTTTGACCATTTCCGTCATGGTGAACCCGGGGGCAACCGCATTAACTCGGATGTGTTTGCGCCCTAATTCACGCGCCCAGACTTTAGTCATCCCAATCACCCCCGCTTTCGCGGCGACGTAATTGGTCTGCCCGAAATTCCCATCCAAGCCAACGATGGAGGTGGCGTTGAGGATCACTCCGCCGCCGCTGCGAATCATATAAGGGGCGGCAGCCTGTGCGCAGTTGAAAACCCCTTTGAGATTAACATCGATGACTTTATCGTAATTTTCCTCCGACATCTGCTTGACCAATTCGCCGTTCTTGACCTTAACGAATACCCCATCCCGCAGGATGCCGGCATTGTTGACCAGCACGTCGATGCGCCCATATTTTGCGAAGACAGCATCCATCCAGGTTTGTGCAGCCTGGCGGTCGCTGACATCGACTTTGAAGAATTCGCCTCCGATGGATTCAGCAACCTCTTTACCTTTTTCTTCGACAATATCGCAGATGACGACTTTTGCGCCTTCTTCTGCGAAACGTTTGGCGGTGGCTTTTCCAATACCGGAAGCGCCGCCGGTAATCAAACACACTTTGTCCTTGAGTTTCATAATGCATCTCCTGAATCTAGGAATTTATATTTTATGGATATAGTTAATTAAACACTATTTTCGAGAAAAAATATATATGAGTTTTTAGCAGTTTTGGAAGAAGTTGTATATTGGTTGAAGAGAAAACCGTGAATCATATCATCCTTTATTTTGTTGATATGATAATTGGACGTGAA
>DUEG01000168.1 GCA_011176615.1 Anaerolineae bacterium
AGGAAGAAACGGAGGTCAGTATATGTATAGAACAACATCTTTCCCAACAATCTGGAATGAGTTTTTAAGATTACAACGCGATATGGATAATTTGCTTGGTGATTCTTACCAATCAGGTAAGCGGATTGCCCCTCAATATCCTGCTATCAATGTATGGGCAAATCAAGATAGCGCATTGATAACCGCAGAGTTGCCCGGGCTTAACAAAAAAGACATCGAAATCAACGTAATTGGTGATACTGTCTCAATCAAGGGATCGAGATATCCGGAAGAATTACCGGAAAACGCAAAATATCAGAGACAGGAAATTGGATACGGTAATTTCCAACGGAGTTTACAGTTCCCTTATACCATCGACGCCAATAAAGTAGAAGCAACTTTCAAAGACGGTATTCTTACGGTGAAACTACCAAGAATCGAATCCGAAAAACCTAAGAAAATTGCCGTAAAGACTTTATAAAACGGAATGTGGGAGGGTTTATTATGGTAAACGAAACAAAAGTTCTAGACATCCACAAAGAAAAGTTACCCAAAGCAGACACAGAAAGGACAAGGGAATGCCCTTGCTTTATTCCCCGATCAGATATCTATGAAGTGGATGATAAAATTGTGCTTCTATTGGATATGCCAGGGGTAAATCCTAATGCAATCAATATTACATTAGATAAAAGTGTATTGACTGTCAACGGATACGTTAGGGTTGATGAGCCCGAAGGATATTCGTTAATGCATGCCGAATATGAAACCGGCGACTATGAACGTAGTTTCAGAATCTCGAATCAAATTGATCAGAGCAATATTGATGCAATCTACAATAATGGCACTCTCAAATTGATTCTACCCAAATCCAAAAGTGCTATGCCGCAAAGAATTACAGTTAAAGTTGGTGAGTAAGAGCAGTGTTACAATAATTCTCCTTTATCTCGAAAAAGGCGGATACCTGCAGTAATCCGCCTTTTTCTTATCCAAATTTTCAAATATTGGGTAGAATAAAGAAATCATATAGTGCTTAGGACTTTGGAAATATGGAATACAAAGATTATTATAAAATTCTCGGTGTAAGCAGAGATGCCGATGAAAAAGAAATCAAAAAAGCATTCAGGAAACTTGCCCGTAAATATCACCCGGATATGAACCCTGGCGATGATAGTGCTGAAGAGAAATTTAAAGAGATAAATGAGGCTTACGAAGTACTCTCGGATCCAGAAAAGCGTCAGAAATATAACCAATTTGGAACATACTATCGCCAATACCAACGTGCTGGAGGAACTCCAGATGATTTCAATTGGACAAATTGGCAATCCCAACCAGGTGGTCAATATACTTATCGGACGTCTTCACCGGAAGATTTAGAGCAACTTTTCGGGCAACTTGGCGGTTTTTCTGATTTCTTTGAAACATTGTTTGGCGGTTTTGGAAGACAAGGACAACGTACTGGGTTTTCTCGTCGAAGTTATAAGGCTCAAGCACAGCGTGGGCGTGACAGCGAGCATAAGATACAAATCACCCTTGATGAATCTTTCCGTGGAACAACTAGGATTTTACAGTGGGAAGATGGTCGCAAACTCGAAGTTAAAATTCCAAAAGGGGTAAAATCCGGCTCGAAGATACGACTAAAAGGGCAAGGAGAATCAGCCCCCTTGGGAGGCGCTGCAGGAGATCTATACTTGAAGGTTGAAGTACTGCCACATCCCTTATACCATCGAAAAGGGGATGATTTAAGTATGACCATTCCAGTAGATTTATATACTGCTATCCTTGGCGGAGAAGCAGAAGTTCCAGCAATAGATAAAATGGTAAAACTCACTATTCCGCCTGGCACTTCTAATGGTAAAAAATTCCGACTACGAGGATTGGGTATGCCTAATTTGAAAAACCCATCTAAAAGAGGCGATTTGTTCGTCACAGTAGATGTTCGCTTACCTAAACACCTTTCCCCAAAAGAAAAGGAATTGTTTATCCAATTGCGCAATCTTAAAAGAGATTAATTAAATCAAAACATCATGTTAACTGACAAACCTTCTCCCAAAATAGATGATTTCCGCTTTGGAAGAATAATCATTAATAACAAACCTTATCATCATGATGTAATTATCTTTCCAGACCATATAAAGCCCAATTGGCGGCGCAAAGAAGGACACATGCTCTACGTAGAGGATTTAGAGGAAGTACTTGCTTATTCACCTGATAAGTTAATTGTTGGATGCGGAACATTTTCAAAGATGAAAGTTCCAGAAAGCACCTTAGAAATACTCAAAAGCAAGGGGATAAATGTTGTCGTACAAAAAACACAAGAAGCCTGTAAAACTTACAACCAACTCAAGCAAAAAAGCAATATCGTTGCTGCGCTACATTTAACCTGCTGATTCCGAAATTCCCCCCCCAAAAAATAGAGGTACACCGACAATATAGGTAATATTAAACGTTTTATTTTTAAACATCGAATATGATCTGTCTGTTATAATCTCTCCTACCATAAATCCATAATTAACCAAAAAATAGTGCCTAGCATACCCATTGACAATCACGTTTGAGAGGAGACTGAGATGCAATTTTTAGAATTAGTCAAAAAAAGATATAGCGTCCGGGGGTATAAGCCAGATATGGTTGAAGATAATAAGTTAAAAATCGTACTCGAAGCAATGCAATTTGCTCCTTCTGCTTCTAACCGCCAACCAGTTCAATTTATCATTATTAATACACAGGGGAAAAAGCAGGAACTACGTAAAATCTATGACCGGGATTGGTTCATCAATGCCCCTTTGTTAATCTGTGCTTGTGGCTTACCTCACGAATCATGGGTTCGAAGCGATGGCACAAATTACACTTTTGTTGATGTTGCTATTGCAATGGATCACTTAATCCTTGCGGCAACAGAGGTTGGGTTAGGAACATGCTGGGTGGCGGCATTTAATGCTCAAGAACTAAGAAAGTTCTTGGGGTTGCCTGAAGAGGTCATCCCAGTTGCGATGACCCCACTCGGATATCCGGATATTGAACCAACACCCAAAGAACGCAAACCGCTCGATGAACTTGTTCGCTACGATCATTGGTGATAACCGATACAATCTATTTTTTGTAAAGTTCTTCCTAAGGAACCATCCAGGAAGAACTATTACTTTAAGTAAAAATTCTCAGGTTTCCCCTTAGGAAAACCAACTGTTCATGCTAGAATCAATTTGCAAATCTCTTGCATGAATCATTATGATACATTGGAGGGTATCATGCCTGGACAATTGGTACGGCTCATTTTTCCCCAACAAATGTTAAATGTTCCTGTAATCAACGATCTTATCCGCCAGTACAATCTAACGGTCAACATCCTACGCGCCAATATCAACCCTCGTGAAGGATGGATTGATCTCCAAATAACCGGTAATTCAGATGCCATCGAGGATGCAATCCTTTGGTTAACAAATCAAGGAATTGAAGTTGTCAATCTTGCCCAATGAAAGCCATCGATTTTCTAAAATAACGAAATCAGTGAAAAACCTATGAGAGAACTGGCAAATACAAAACCATTAGAAGTACTTCTTGATCTTATCAAAGCCCAAAAATATCCTGAAGCCATTAAACGTTTCGTTAACCTCCGTCCTGCTGATCAAGCAGAAATCTTTAATTCTCTTGACGATGAAGAACGCACAAAGATTATCGAACACCTTGACATCTCTGCTACAGCAGACCTTTTCGATGAACTTGAGGACGATGAGACGCTAGACGTTGCAGAAAGCCTACCTACAGAAAAATTAGCGGATATTCTAGATGAAATGGATCCTGATGAGGCTGCTGATTTACTAGGAGATCTATCGCCAGGGCAAGCGAAGGCTGCCCTGGCTCACATGGAAGAACCTGAGGAAGTTATTCCCTTATTGGCTTATCCAGACGAAACAGCGGGCGGTCGAATGACCACTGCTTACGTCACTTTGCAAAGACGCACAACCGTAGCACAAGCAATTCATTTCCTCCAAGAAGTTAGTCCGGATTCAGATGTCCCTTATTATCTATTTGTAGTCGATAAAGACAAGAAATTGATTGGGGTTGTTGGATTAAGAGCGTTAGTCATCGCTAAGCCATCAGAATACATCGAAAACATCATGGATCCACATGTCGTTTACGTAAATGCGCAAACAGATCAAGAAGAAGCCGCCAGGATAATGACACGATACGATTTGTCCGCATTACCTGTTGTGGATGAACAAAGAAGGTTAATCGGTGTAATTACGCATGATGATATCCTTGATGTATTGGAAGACGAGGCAACAGAAGACATTTACCGCTTAGCCAGCGTTTCAGATACTGACCTAAAACCAGATAGCCCAATCACCGAACAATTACGTGGTCGATTACCTTGGTTGTTATTGAATACTTGTACTGCGATGTTTGCAGCATGGATTATCAGTAATTTTAAAGATCTTTTCGTTCAGGTTGCTGTTCTTGCTTTTTTTCAATCTGTAGTTGCTGGACAAGGGGGAAATGCTGCAAGCCAAAATGTAGCGATGTTTGTTCGTGCGATCGCTTTGAAAAAAATTGAGGTTAAAAATATTTGGTGGATTCTAATTAAACAATTAATAGTTGGACTTCTACAAGGTATCGTAATTGGTTTAATCGTCGGTTTGGGGGTTAGTTTTTGGCAGCACAATCCATTTCTAGGATTAGTTATCGGGTTAGCGCTGATCTGCAATTCGCTTGTTGCCGTTACTGTTGGTACATTAATTCCATTATTCTTAAAATCCGTTGGACAAGACCCAGCGCTTGCATCTTCTGTCTTGGTCACTGCCGCGACAGATAGTTTTGGTTTTTTGATCTTTCTCAGTTTAGCAAAGGTATTTTTACCCTATATTCAACATTATTTATAGCGAGGAATCATGAAAGCAATAATAATATTAAATCCTTATGCCAATAGATGGGGAGCCCTAAAAAGAAAACCGGAAGTAGAAAAAGTCTTCCAACATGCAGGGATTGAATACGATCTGGCTGTATCCGAGAGAGCCGGACACCCTATCGAACTTGCTGCTGAAGCATTAAAACAAGGGTATAACCCTATCATCGCAGCAGGTGGTGACAGCACCTATAATGAAGTTGTCAACGGAATCATCCAAGGTTCACAAAGCGGAGCAATTGATGTAAATTTTGGAATCCTTCCATTAGGAACAGCAAATGATCTGGCAAACAACCTTGGGATACCCATGGAACTACCGCAGGCTGTAAATATCATTTCAGAAGGCTACACGCGTCAATTGGATGTCTGTCAAGTAAATGATCGTTTCTTTGTAAATAATTCTGCAATTGGATTAGAAACAACCGTAACCGTTATTCAAGAAAATATGACTAAAGTGTCTGGTGTAATTCGATACTTACTTGCGACTTTGGTGGCAATTTACAAGAATCCAAACTGGACCATGAAACTGGTATGGGATGATGGCGTTTACGAAGGACCAGTAAAGTTAGTTTCCATCGGCAATAACGCCCGCACTGGCGGCATTTTTTACACAGTGCCTCATGCAGACCCGTTTGACGGAAAGTTATCCTTCGTCTACGGAACAATTGAAGCAAGAATCGAAATTTTAAGAACCTTACCGAAGATTCTTAAGAAAGATAAAGGGAATTATATCGAGCACCCTAAAGTTCACGAAATTCACACATCTCATCTTAGAATTCATGCCGAACCGAGCACGCCGGCTCACACAGATGGCGAAATATTTGCGCGTGCTATCAATGACTTAGAGTACTCAATTCATCCCCAAATGCTCCCAATACTCTTACCTAAAATTTAACTTCATTCAACTCTACCTATAATTTCACCAACAAAGGATACAATAAATGAGTTCGAGGGATGATTGATGTTCTTAGAACGGATTTATACGAAAATATTAGAGACTTTTTTCTATTTACTCTATCATCAATTTGCTTGGGCGTATGATTCGGTGGCAAATATTGTTTCCTTAGGACAATGGAAAAATTGGGTGTATTGTATACTGCCATATATCAGCGGCAATAAAATCCTGGAGCTCGGCTTTGGTCCCGGTTATTTACAAATGAAATTAGTTCAGGGAAGATATCCACAAGTGATTGGAGTCGATAGTAGTCCATATATGTCGCGCTTAGCAACGAGACGAATGTTAAAAGAAAATCGGATTTTAAAACTAAGCATAGCCTATGCACAAGCGCTGCCTTTCCCTAACGAGTATTTTCAACAAGTCGTCTCTACTTTCCCATCTGAGTACGTTACAGATCCAAAAACAATTGCAGAAGTAAAACGCGTTCTCTCTCCTTACGGTCAATGGATTATCCTTCCTGGCATTTGGATCACCGGAAAATCCATCCCCGATAGATTCTTAAGAGCACTCTTTAATATTACAAATCAAACCCCCAATACAATTGGGAAATTTATGCCAATTTACCAGCAAGCAGGATTTGAGGTTGAGATTAACTTAGTGCATAGCAGCACATGGAAATGTGAGATAATTCGCTGCGTAAAAAATTGATTGATTTTTTTATCAAAACTGTATTAAAATCTAAGTAGTTATGGAAGTTAGAATTGCTGTCTCAAAAATAAAAAAATATGCGACTTCTACCAGTGGTGATACAGTCGAGGTTATCGAAAGACCAAATGGCGGTATCTCGATTGTGCTCGCGGATGGACAAAGTTCCGGAAGGGGAGCCAAATGGGTATCCTCCTTCGTAGTGAGAAAAGTCATTTCGCTATTGGCAGAGGGCGTTCGGGATGGCGCGGCAGCACGAGCAGCATCTGATGCGCTTTTCACAGAACGGCAAGGTCGAGTCTCTGCAACACTCAATATACTTTCCGTAGATTTACAAACAAACACTGTTGTTATCACAAGAAATAACCCTGCACCAGTTTTTATTGCCTGCAACGAGGAAATCACTTGTCTTGAAGACGAAAGCATTCCGATTGGTATTTATCGTGATACACGTCCGATTATCAGTGAGATTACGCTTGAAATGGACCTATCTGTCGTGATGTACACAGATGGTATTACACATGCAGGGTCCAGATATGGCGAATCAATGGACTCCATGACTTGTCTCCAAGCATTACTTATCGAAGGAGAAAACCCGACAGCCAAAACCATCGCGGATTCACTTCTCAAACATGCAATCCAACTTGACCAAGGACGCCCAACAGATGACATTAGTATTGTCGCGCTCCGGGTAATCTCGAACGGTGGAGACAAAATTCGCAGAATGATGATTCAATTACCCATCTCCCCATGAGAAGGCTCATTAAGCATAAGATTTAATACGAAGCATAAACGAACTCCCAAGATTTCCTCTTACGCTACAACTTATTTTATTTAGGCATCTATTCTGCTCAATACTCGTAGATATATTCCTGAAACACTATTGATTACCAATCGAGAATTAGTAGGTAACACAAGATGAATAATTCTACTCGTAGGAAAGGAATAATTGGTCTGGTTGGTCCATGTGGTGCTGGGAAATCAACATTACAAGCGAACTTAACTGTTCTTGGTTATCAATCACGCCACATAGCCCAAGAGCATTCTTTCGCACCAGATATGTGGCGACGACAAACAAATCCCGACTTTCTAATTTTCTTAGATGTTTCATACAAAATAATCTTACAACGCAAGAATTTCAATTTTTCCCTAGAGGAATATAAAGAGCAAAAGAGAAGATTACAACACGCCTACAATCATGCGAATTTAGTAATAAACACCGACAAATTAACACCCTTAGAGGTACTTAATAAAACTCTACAATTCCTCAATAGTGTTCCTCAAAATAAATAATTTTAATCATCCTAAAATTGGACAATAAGAAAAATCAAGAGTATAATCTTTTAGTTTGCATTGGTGATATAAATCTATAATCATCAAGCAAGTATTATCTTATTACAAACCAGCATGGAGGACAATAAATACGTATGAAAAAATCTCAGCGTTGGGTTATCCCAATACTTATTGCGCTTGCTTTCGCTATATGGGTTGATCTCCCTTCCAATCCTGGAATCCATATAGGAAACATAGACCGAAGCATTGACTTCCATTTAGGCTTAGACTTGGTAGGTGGCGTACAAGCACTTTTAGAGGCAGATTTACCTCCCGATGTAACCGTCAACGCCGAAGCCATGCGAACGTCTAGAACAATCGTGGAAAACCGGGTTAATGGACTTGGTGTCTCCGAAGCCGTTGTTCAACTAGCGGGTGATCGAAGAATTCTCGTTGAATTACCCGGAGAACAAGATCCGGAAAAAGCAATTTCAACCATTAAACAAACGGCTTTATTAGAGTTTGCACACTTTGGGGATCAAGCCTACCCACCCGGTACAGTGATAAAAACTGATTTCGTGACTGGTTCGCAAGAACAAGAACAACCACAAACTGAAGAGACCGCTACCGCAGGGATTTCACCCGAGACTGTCTTTCACACTGTTATGACCGGCGCAATGCTTAAAAACGCTTATGTAACCCAGGATAAACTTGGGAAACCAATTGTAGCCATCGAACTAAATGACGAAGGCGCTAAGGTCTTCAAGGACTACACAACCAACAATGTGGGGCAGATCCTTGCAATCATATTAGATAAGAAGGTCATCTCAACCCCTAGGATTCAAGATGTCATTCCAGATGGTCATGCTGTCATCACAGGTGATTTTACAATTGAAGAAGCGAACAATCTAGCAATCCAATTACGTTATGGTGCGTTACCTGTCCCACTGAAAGTTGTACAAAGCAAAACTGTTGGTCCTACGTTGGGACAAGATTCACTCCGCAAGAGTCTTTTTGCCGGCATTATTGGTATGATAAGTATCATCCTTTTTATGGCAATCTATTACCGGCTTCCAGGAT
Organism: Anaerolineae bacterium; assembly: GCA_011176615.1. GTDB lineage: Bacteria > Chloroflexota > Anaerolineae > Anaerolineales > UBA11858 > G519. Next base: position 8,835 of record DUEG01000168.1, read on the forward strand.
TTGTTGCTGATATTGCATTAATAATCTACGCGGCTGTCTCCCTGGCGTTGTTCAAGTTAATCCCGATAACGCTTACACTTCCCGGTATTGCAGGTTTTATCCTAACCATAGGTGTAGCAGTAGATGCCAATGTCCTCATTTTCGAAAGATTAAAAGAAGAACTGCGCGCCGGGCGGACAATTCGGCAAGCCATTGACTTGGGATGGAATCGAGCATGGCCATCTATTCGGGATTCAAACCTTTCAACGATCATCACCAGCCTTATCTTGTTCTGGTTCGGGAGCACGTTCGGAGCAAGCATTGTGAAAGGGTTTGCGCTAACCCTGGCTATTGGTGTTATCGTAAGTTTGTTTACTGCAATTACTGTTACAAGAACAATTCTTCATCTTGTATTGGATAACATCAAAGCCACCGAGAAACCGACTTGGTTTGGCATCTAGGAGTGGAAAATGATAAATATTGTAAAAAATCGTTACCTATATTTCGGCTTATCTTTATTAGTGATCATTCCTGGGATGATCACGCTAATAATTTGGGGATTACCATTAGCAATTGATTTTACCGGTGGAAGTTTATTGGAAATTAGTTTTGATGATCCATCAATCCGTCCATTAGCGTCTGAAGTAATTGATCTTTACAGTCAACTTGGATATCCGGATGCACTTGTACAAACATCAGGTGAATCTGGGTTGATTATTCGCACCAAGCACATGAATGAATCAGAACAAGCAAATCTGGTAGAAGCGATTGAAGAGAAATACAACACAAAAATCACTGTTCAGAGCTTCGAAAGTGTTGGCCCATCCGTTGGGAAAGAAGTTGCCACTCGTGCTGCAGGAGCGGTAGCCTTGGCAGCAATTGCGATTACTGCCTATATCACCTATGCATTTCGCGGAGTGCAGCATGCGTTTAGGTATGGCGTTAGTGCCATCATTGCCATGCTACATGATGTTGCTGTTGTCATCGGTATGGAGGCAATTTTCGGTCATTTTCTTGGATGGGAGGTTGATTCCCTCTTCCTGAGTGCTTTGCTCACGGTCATTGGTTTTTCGGTTCATGATAGTATCGTGGTTTTCGACCGCATTCGTGAGAACAGCATGACCTACCGCAGACTACCTTATGAAACGCTAGTAAACCATTCCATCGTTCAAACGCTGGATCGCTCAATCAATACCCAATTGACTGTAATGCTTACGTTGCTATCCTTAGTACTTTTTGGTGGCGTTACGATTAAACACTTTGCTTTAATCTTATTAATTGGAGTTTTCAGCGGCACATACTCTTCAATCTTCAATGCCTCGCCAATACTCGTTGTGTGGGAAAACAAAGAATGGCGCACTTGGTTCAGGAAAAAAGAAGCCAAAGCGGTATAATCCCTAACCTAAACCTCGACCTACTACATATCCAATCAGACCATACAAAAAAACCTCGGAAATATCAAATCCGAGGTTTTTTCCTTCTAATAAATACAACCCTAAAAAATGAACTACCCCTGAAAATTATTCCCATATCCCATCAAAATTCTAAGGCGTGGGGCATACAGGGGGATCAACAAGTGGGTTACCAGCCCAAGTTATGCAATTCAAATCTTCAGTAAGAATAACTCCATCTTCGATGTTGAAAACGTACCAGAAATCACCTGTCCCAGTTTGAGGGACATAGAAGGTTTCTGTTGAGCCCTCGTATCTTTCCACAACAACCTTTACATCCAAATCAGTTATCGAAGGTACTCCTTGATAACCATCATAATAATTCAGCACGCCAAAAGCAAAATCGCCAACGACAGGGTCAACGACAGGGTATAAAGCCACAACCTCTGGGCCACTTCCCTGAGAAGCGTCTACCTCAAGGCATGGATAGGATTCGTTCTCGAAATTTTGACAATTGCCCACATTATCAACCGAGATATGATAATACCCTGAACTCTCACTAAAAGGCGTCCACAAATGAATATCCAAATCGTTGTCAATATTACTCGGAGGCCATTTTTTAACATCATTCCACGTCACAGTAATTCGTATCTGACCATCACTCAATTCGGGTAATAATCTGAAATCCTGGCGTATATTTGCCCCTGACGGTAGAACAATGGTCTTCGTTTTCGAAATATAATCCATCTTCGTTACCGTAACTTGATACTCACCACTTACAATATTTTCAAAACTATATTCCCCATCCATATGCGTAGTAACACATTGCCCACTCTCTATACAAACCTTTGCATCCGAAAGGCGATCATCCACGCGATCATCGAAAATAATACCACTGAGTTTTGAAGGTGCTGGAAAAGCCTTATAAACAATTGGGAGAAAACTGTGATGATCTTGAGCAGTGACTGCGAATCCTTCCGCTAATACTTTTCCTTTGTTAAGCAAAAAGAGGAAAGAACTTAATAAAAATAATATGAAAAAAAACGAACGAAAATTATGCTTCTCCATTATGCTATTTTTGTTGCCCTCGGATTAAGTTTCGGGTCGAAAGATGACTTTTCCTTCGACCCGTTTTTAATTATCAATACCTAATACGATTATCCACCACCTGGTATGGTTGGGGTTGGCGTAGCCACCGGTGTATCCGTTGGAACTTGCGTATCCGTTGGTGGAGCGTATGTATTCGTGGGTTCTGGTGGTTCAGTGCTCGTGGGCGGCGGCGGTTGGGTTGTATCCGTTGGTATGGGTGGTTCAGTACGCGTGGGGGTTCTTGTAGGCGTATTTGTATTTGTTGGACTGGGTGTTATAGAAGGAATAGGTGTATTCGTCGCAGTCGGTCTCAGCGTACGTGTAGGTGTCAGTGTCGGTACTGGCGTATCTGTCGCATTGGGGTCTATTGTCGGTGTATAAGTAGGAGCAATCCGATCGAGACTTGCTTCAACAGTACAAATGCCCCAATCAGGATAATTGAAAGTTAGGATACCCTGGTAGTGACCATAAGGTAATCCATGATTGAAATCTGTTTCCCACCAATAACGTGTTCTTCCCGGCAGGAGCATCCCAGGTGAGGTGGGCGCAGCAGACACTGGTGAGGTATAGGTATCAGTATCAT
>DUEG01000017.1 GCA_011176615.1 Anaerolineae bacterium
TGGGGAGTTGGTCAGTGTCCAATATCACTGATTTCTGTTTTTTCTTGGTAAGGTTATTATTCATACTAGCATAATCCATGAAATGCGTCAAGCAACTTTACCCGAACACCGCAAATTATATTGGATAGTAATACTTAATTCGCAGTTTATTATGCAGTATCTATAATTATAAAGCGCTCACATTTCCTATTTTGTTGCAAGATTTATGCCTGTATTCTCCAAATCTCGCGTATTCCTACCACATCTTTATAAAAATCCAACAACATCAAATTAGCAAACATAGCAAAAAGGTGCTCCTAATTTTACAGGAACACCTTTGAAACCAAAAATTTAATTGTAATTATTATTTAATTTTTCCCAAGAAGCAGTATCTGCTTGTAAATACCCTAATCGGCAGCAGCAACTTGATACAATTCTAAGGGTCGGAACTTATACCCGTAAACCAGCAAGCCTCGTTCGTCTCCATCGGTACGCAAACGCCTTGTAACCATCTCCACGGGCATGCCAATCTCGACCTCTTGGTCTCCCAAATCTGTCAATTGTGCAGTAACCATAGGACCCTCTTCTAATTTCACAAGTGCAACGGTGTAAGGAGCAAATTCCTGGAAACCTTCAGGGGCATTATAAATTGTCGTATGGGAATAAACTTTGCCGCGCCCACTGAAAGTATACGGGGTTTTGGCTTCACCACCACATTCTGGACAAACATCACGCGGTGGGAATAACTTCGCATGGCAATGTGGACAAACCTCGCCCACCAAGGCATAACGTTGCTTCTTCAAACGCCAATGACGCGCTATTTCCATAATAAATCTCCTTCAACTAATAATCGCGTGCTTAAACATTAATTTCTACAATAACATGCATACTATAGTTTAAGCATAAAAACTATCAGGAACTATCAAGTCACCCATTAATTCACTAATTCGAGAATATGAGTCACTGCTGTGGCTGCAGGACCACCTAAACATTGGATCATCCCTCTCCGAGCATTTGGAATTTGGTTCTCCCCGGCGCTTCCCCTAAGTTGCAACACGGCTTCGATGGCTTGATAAATACCCGTAGCGCCCCATGGGTTTCCGCGCGCCTTCAAACCACCCATTGTAGAAATTGGGATTGCACCATCCAAAGCAATATTCCTGTTTTCTGCCAACTGCCAACCCTTCCCTCGTTCTGCAAACCCCCCAGCCTCCAAAGTAAGCGCTGCATAAATCGAGAACAGATCAAAAAGTTCGAGGAAATCCATCTCTGAATGCGCAAGACCCGCCTGTGAGCAAGCCCGTTCTACAGAAAGACGTACCGAACGAAAATCTAGGGGGTCTTCTCGGTCATGTAAAGCAAGTGAATCTGTCACCATGCTTGAGCCTATGATGCGCACTAACGGATGAGTAAATTCAGTGGGAAGCAATTCCCTACGCGTCAATATCAAGGCTGCCGCGCCATCCGCATCTGGCGCTACATCAAACATGTTCAACGGTGTACTTATATAACCGGCACGCTCATATAAAGTAGATTTTATCGCCCTACGAAACATTGCGTTTGGATTACCCACACCATTTGCATGAGCGACGAGCGGAAAACCAGCAAAGGCTTGCCTCGGCACACCAAATTCAACCATATAACGGCGCATAAGCATTGCACCTTGTGCCGCTGAAGTGAGACCATGGATGGCTTCATAATCACTATCCATGGTTGTTGTAATTGCCGCTTCAATATCTGCACTTATTCTATCAGTAGTTTTCTCTACCCCGACAACCATGACAACATCCAATAAACCAGATTTCACAGCCAAGTATCCCAAACGCAAGGCTGCTCCGCCAGAAGCCCCTCCTGCTTCTACGGTTTGTGCTTCTATGCCTCTTAAACCTGCGAAATCCGCCAGCAATGTGCCTATATGTGCTTGTCCAGACACTATAGGAGCAAGCATATTCCCAACATAAAGCGCCTGAGGCCTTAAACCTCCTGCATCTTGCTGAGCCAAATCCATCGCTTTATAAGCCAATTCCCGCAAAGAAACATCCCAATGTTCTCCAACAACAGTCTCGCCTAACCCTGCAATAACGACATCAATCATAATTTCTCCAGAGACTACTCAATCCTGTATAGTATCTAACGTACCTCATCTCATTACCAGTTTTCTGCGCATGCGGACATACATGGCATAATCAATCTCTGTACGTCGGGCAATATATGCTTTTGTTCCTGGCGCCCGATCGCGGCGGTTTAGTATTTTCTCCGTTATACGAATATCAAATGCATCTGAACCTGCGCCCGAACCAAACGAGACCATCAAAACACGATCCCCGGGTTCAGCGATATCCAAAATTCCCGTTAAACCGATAATTGCTGCGCCCGAGTAAGTATTTCCGATCATTGGAACCAACAACCCTGGAGCAATTTGCTCTGGAGTAAAACCAAGTTTGGCAGCCACGCGTTTAGGAAATTTTATGTTCGGTTGGTGGAACACAGCATATTTGAAATCCTGGGCGGTCGTTCCCGTAAATTCCATCATAGTTTGCGCCGCAGAAGTAATGTGCTTAAAATAAGCAGGCTCACCCGTAAAACGTTGTCCATGTTCCGGATACTTTTGATAAGCGCGACGCCAGAAATCCGGGGTATCAGTCACATATGAATAAGTATGATCAATCACTGCTAATGCTTCATCAGCAGGTCCAATCAAATAGGCTGCCCCTCCCGCAGCCGCTGTGTATTCCAACGCGTCGCCAGGGCGACCTTGGGCAGTGTCCATGCCAATCGCTAATGCATAGCGAGCCATTCTCGACCCCACTAAGCCAATCGCAGCAATCATTGCTTCAGTACCCGCTTTACATGCAAATTCCCAATCCGCAGCCTGTGTATGTGGAACGATCCCCAGCGCTTCTGCAACAATGGTTGACGTAGGTTTGACAGCATAAGGATGCGACTCCGACCCTACCCATACTGCTCGAATCTTCGATGAATCAATATTTGCACGCGCTAATGCATTGCGCGCGGCTTCGATTGACATCGTCGCTACATCTTCGTCAAGACCAGGGACCGATTTCTCCACAATGGGCGTTCCGCCCATGCCATTCGTCCAGACTCTGGATATTTCCTTAGCAGGTAAACGGTAGCGGGGAATATACGCCCCATAACCAACAATCCCCACTGGATGAGATGGCTGAAGTAATAGGGATTCTTTTTCGTTTAATTCTTTTTTTTCATTCATAGACTCTTCACTTCCAAATTTTACCTATTGGGTTCATTTAAATACAACCGAGATAACATCTAATCTTATACCATCTTCTTCCTTATGGCTAGCGCCATGATTGAAGAATTTCCCTAGCACGATCAATGCGAACGACACCTTCTTGTACCATCTGTCGGGCTAATCGGGGAACCTCATTTCTTTGTGCTCCTGCCGCAATTGCGACCTGACGAGCGTGCAGACTCATATGACCCCGTTGGATTCCTTCAGTCGCTAATGCGCGCAGGGCTGCAAGATTCTGAGCCAACCCCACCGATACAATGATCTCTGCCAATTCCTGTGCGGTTTTCACCTTCATTAGTTCCAAGGCTGCCTTAGCCGTCGGATGAACCTTGGTCGCGCCTCCAACAATACCGACCGCCATAGGCATTTCTAATCTACCTACTAAATTTCCAGCATCATCCTGCACCCAAGTACTTAAGGATGTGTAATGCCCTGATCTTGCCGCATAAGCATGAGCGCCTGCTTCTATTGCGCGCCAGTCATTTCCAGTTGCAATCACTACCGGATCAACACCGTTCATAATCCCCTTATTGTGAGTGGCGGCGCGGTAAGGGTCGACAGCAGCAAAAGCCCACGCCGAAATCACGCCATCTCGCACTTCTTCTCCAGAGAAATTGCCAAAAGACAAGGAACTAACAGGAATCGTACAACTTGCATTCGCCAGTCGGCGATCGGCTAAGTTTGAGAGAATCCTTAAACCTACGTCCCCTCCTGTAATCTCCTGAATTAAAGGGGCTAAATGCTCGCAGGCAGTATTAACCGCATTTGCGCCCATAGCATCCCGAACGTCATATATTAGATGCACAACTAGAAAAGGCTCATTAAATGGATTATCGAGAATCCGCACCTCGAGATCACGAGCGCCTCCGCCCAGTTTATTAAGTATAGGATCAATATCGTCAATCTCGGACAACAAATGCTCTTTTTCTCTCAGCAATGCTTCTTTTGCGACAACAGGTTCCTTGACACCAGTGATTTGAATTTGTCCAATCATTTCAGGCGGTGTGGTTTCAGCGAAGAAACCCCCACCCGATCGCGCCAATTTCGCCATGTAGGACGCTCCTGCAATTACCGATGGCTCTTCCACCACCATCGGAATTAATACATCGCGTTGATTGACTCGAAAATTTAGTGCGATTCCTAAGGGCAAGTCAAACACTCCAACAACATTCTCGACCATATGGTCTGCATTCTCAATAGATAGCCCTCTTTCCCCAAACAAGGCATCGTATGCTTCTGGAGAAAGTGCCACACGCTCCTTGATATCAGCATGTCGCTGCGCTATAGAGAGATTGTAAAAACCAGGAATTCTCGATTCGGCCTCAGATTCCGTCATAATTTATCCTTTTTGAATAATACTTGATAAATATACGTTAATTTCTCTCGCAAAAACTATCAATTCTGACAAATTCGGGTAAAATAATATCGTGGTGAGGAGATCTATATGATAGTGTTAACCCGAGAGCAACTCGAGGAGAGGCTAGCCGCATTACATAAAGCCAGCCTTGAACTTGTTCAAAATCTTTCTCTTGAAAGAGTATTAGAACAAATTGTAAATCTAGCCCGCGAGCAAGTCCATGCTCGTTATGCAGCCCTTGGTATTTTAGACCAAAAGGGAGAGTTAAAGACGTTCATCTATGCAGGGATGACAGAAGCAGAAATTAAAAAAATACCTCATCCCCCAGTTGGCTTAGGGATGATTGGCGCTATTCAACATGAGAGACACAAAATTCGTATTTCCGAAATCAAGGATGATCCCCGAAGCGTTGGCTTCCCCCCTGGTCACCCTGATATGCATTCTTTCCTTGGAGTTCCAATTTTATCTGGAAATCGACTCCTCGGTCAGATATACCTAACAAACAAAATTAATTTTCGTGAATTTACGAAAGAAGACGAATATGTCATTGAAACCCTTGCCGCGTATGCTGCAATCGCTATCGAAAACGCCCGCCTTTACAAAGTCACAATAAAGCGCGATAAATCGCTCCAACAACGCAACGAGGATCTATCACTACTCAACAATATTGCCAAAACGCTCGCTAACTCACTCAAAACCGAAGAAATACTTGATCAAACACTAACGAAGGTGATTGACTATTTTGACGTTGAGGCTGGCGAAATCTTTTTGCGCGATGAGGGATCGAAATACCTTAGGCTCGCAATGCATCATGGCGAATCTGCTAGTGTATTCTGGACACGCGACCGATTCATGATCGGAGAATGCTTTGTCGGACGTGTCGCACAAATAGGTGAAGTACTGGTGAGCTCTAATTTAGAAAAGGACATGCGTTTCCTACGCAGCGCTATCGTGGAAGCCGGTTTTCATAGTATGGCGTGTGTACCCCTGGCATCGCGTGGCAAAGTTATCGGGGTAATGACAATTGTTTCGCGTAAAGAACGGAAATTTCCAGCAAGGGAACTCGATTTACTTCAAGCCATTGGCACTTGGGCGGGTACAGCAATTGAAAATGCGAGGCTACATCTCCAAGCACGCCGGTTAGCAATTCTTGAAGAGCGAGAACGGATCGGCATGGACTTACACGATGGCATCATTCAATCAATTTATTCCGTGGGGCTCGCTTTAGAATATGCACGAGTTGCGTTAGATGAAGACCCTGATCTCGTCCGCAATAAGATAAATGACAGCATTAATGAACTTAATAATGTTATCCTTGATATTCGAGCCTATATCCAAGACTTGCGACCCCGACAAATACAGGAAGGGGAAACGATAAACCAAGGGTTAGAGAGGCTCATAGAGGAGTTCCATTCTCATACCTCCACAAAAGCAAGCCTCAAATATCCCAAACAAGGAATTTCTAGCCTTTCATACAAGAATGCTTTAGCCTTATTCCACACTTGTCAAGAGTCACTTGCCAATATTGCGAAGCACGCTAACGCGAAACAAGCAAACCTGGTTTTGTGGGAAGCCGATGAACGCGTCTACCTAAAAATCACTGATGATGGACAAGGCTTTGATTTACAAAAGATAACAAATCCACTTGGTCATGGATTATCCAATATGAAACGACGTATTCAAAAGGTTGGTGGCGAAATTGAAATCTCATCAAGACCAACAGAGGGAACAACTGTGATAGCATGGGTGCCGCTTGACATAAACCAAACCATCAAACCAGAAGACGTCTCCAATCAATCCTTTTAATCTAAATTTTTTTAACAAAGCGTTAAAGGTTTCGTCAATTCCACTTAAATTTCTAAAAATTGCGAAGCCTAACACTACAGTTCGGCGAGCATTAGTTTTTTCTTTTACTAACCCCTAAACAGGATTTAGAACTCAGCCAGGGTTATTTCGCTTCACTCTTTTGCCCCCATTTCAACCACATCACCTGAAAAGGTTGGAAAGTCAAGTGCAAGGTATGATTTTCGATCTCAATGTCCAAACCACTCACTAGATCGTGCACCAAACCACGCTTAGGTAAATCAATCTCCCCATTTGAAACAACAAATCTCTGTTCTTTAGCGGATACATTGTGTAGGCACAACACGCGCTCATTTCCTTCCGGCGATATACGCATCAATGCAAATACGGTTTCACCAACAGGAACGATAACCTGTCCACCATTTGGATGGAAAGATTTCTCCATAATACGTTTTTGAATCAATTCAGTATATCCATAAAATATCTGATGTCTGACCGAATGCGGATCGTTCAATTCCTTCTCCAAGTGCTCAATATGTATCTTCTCCCGGTTTATTGTCCGTTTCCTTCCTGTAAGGTTCACTCCTTCAATCCAGTTATGTGAACCTACTAAACTGTGGAAATAAATACCCGGAATACCCCTTAAAGCCAACATGATCGCTTGTGATGTCAAAAATCTCTTTACTTTTAACTGATTACTTATCTTGGAATCCCCCAGGCTATTGAGCGCATCCATATAATTGATATTCAGTTCATAGGGACTTTGAGAACCATCCTGATTGTTTTTATAAGAAACTTCGCCCCCGGACGCTTTTGTGCGAACGATCATTTCCTTTATGTCCGATTCTGAAAGAATATCTCTTACCGGCAAGATCCCAATTCCATCATGACCCGCCAGAAAATTAAAAAATGTTGCCTGGTTTGAGGGCAAATCCAGCGTCGAAGCCCATTCCGAAAGAATGTTGACATTTTCATGATGGAAAGCATGCAGTACTAATACGGGCAAGGCAAAGTTATAAACCATCTGCGCCTCATTCTGCCCATTTCCAAAATACATTAGATTTTCCTTGTGGGGCACATTGGTTTCCGTTATTAACGTAACCATAGGAGCGACAATATTTAATACAATGCGGATCAATTGAACAATACAATGCGTTTGAGGTAAATTAATACAACTTGTCCCAACTTCCTTCCATATAAATGTAACCGCATCCAAACGAATAAATTCTGCTCCATGGGACACATAATCTAGCAAGACATCAATCACTTCTAACAAAACCTCTGGATTGTGATAATTCAAATCTATCTGATCCGTACTAAACGTCGTCCAGACAAGTTTACGCCCCGCTGCAGTTTCAAATGAGGTTAAAACAGGCTTGGCACGAGGTCGAAAAACGCTGGAGAGATCAGCACCTTCCTCCATTACAGTAAAGAAATCACGAAATCTGGGATTGCCCTTGAGAAACTCTTGGAACCATTCGCTTTCTGCCGAAATATGATTAATTACTGCATCGAACATGAGGCGGAAATGCTTCCCAATACGGCGGACATCATTCCAGGTTCCTAAAGCAGGATTCACTTTTCGGTAATCCACAACCGAAAAACCATCATCCGATGAAAACGGGAAAAACGGTAAAATATGAATCGTGTTAATCGTACCCACAAGATACTTTTCCAAAAAGTATGCAAGAGTTTGTAGCGGTTTTTCTTCCTCTCTTTGAACCATGTCGCCGTAGGTTATCAGGATTGTATCCCGTTCACTCACTCTTTGATCTTGTAATGGATGAGCCAGGTATGGAAACTGCGCTTTAAACTGATTCAAACGACTTAGCAACCGAGGTGTCAATGATTTCGCCATTTCTTCCCCATAAAGAAAGGCAAGATGTTCATACAATTGTCTGTCCTGGAGTTTCATTTTCGCTCCATTGAATAGGAAATCTCTTCATTCATCGCAAATATTATGCAACCAATCATATTGTGTATATCCTAACTGCCAATTAATTCGTCCAAATGTCTTCGTAAAACTGCTAACGAATAATTTTCCTGAGCAACCTCATAATTATATTCAACAACTTGTTCTCTATAATCAGATTTTGTCAAGAAGTCAATTGCCTGATTCGCAGCCCTCTCAATCACATCAGGGGAGACTTGTACCAATCCCTGCGAATCCTGAGAGACAATCTTGTTCCCTAAAGAAATCACCTTGAATTTCTTGTCAGCAATGTCTTTTTGATAAACCGGATATTCAAACAATACAACCGGCAACTTGGCGTATAAAGCCTCCAGGAGTTGGTTTCCCCAACCCTCCCAAAGACTAGGGTAGGTAATCAGGTCGGCATGAGGATACGTGTCCCATAAAGAATAGACTTTCTGATTTTTTAGGGAACCTCTTCGTCCTCTAACCAAATCCTCTATAAAAAGAGTCTCCACACCCGCTTTCTTTGCTTTTTGCTGCAAGGATTGTTTGTAATGTCCTGTTAAATCATCCGTTGCGTATCCCACTAAGACCAAGACAATCCGGCTGCTTTCATCAAAATGTTTTCCATTGTAAAGTCCTTGTTTTTGCAAACGAGCACGGCGTTCAGGCAAGTTCAAGGCTTTGACAAAATCTATCGCCAATTCAATCCCTTTGCGAGGTACAATTCTGGTCGCTTGTAAGATCAACAAATCATTCTCCCGCAACCCCAATCGTTCTCGGAAATCCGCATTATCCGCATCGATTTTCCATGTAGTACCATCAAAATCAAAAACATTAGTCACCACTTCAGAGGAAATTCCTTTATGTTCGAGCAATTCCTTCTGAGTCAGACTATTGATCACCACATGCTTTATTGTGGAATCCCGGGGCGGAAGATATTTGTCAGCCAAATCAATTGCAGGAGAACAGGTCAACGCGATATTTTCATATCGTTCCCAGTAGAAATCATGATGATGTGCTACAGTCGGTAGTTTATATTCGCGCATCACACGAGCCATCGCTATCGCCAAAGGCGGATTAGCAGCCACAGACCAAATATTTTGTGGAATTAATAAATTAATCTTGTTCTTATTGATAAACTCGCGTAATCTCTGAGAAAAAACCTCAACCCAATGTTCCATCTCATACCGATACGAATCAACATTGAGGTCTGATAATGTCAAAAAGGTATTACGATAAAGTCGCTCTATTGGTGGATAGTGATGGTAAAACTCTTTGATCAACGTACCCTCAACCGAGCCAAGGTCACCTGCGCATAAATACACCGAATGCCCCATTTCTTCCAAAACGCGCTTCCACTTGTCTATCTCCAGGGAAACGCCATCTGTTCCCCCAACCTTGTAATGAAAAATCGCAATATTCCTCGAACTGGTCATAAAATTATCCAATGGACAACATTAAAAACGAACATCATGGAAACTCATCTTTGCCACACCTATTACCGTATCTGCAGCACCATAATATACATAAATCTCATCTCCAATAACCGCTTGACCACAACTAAAAACTACATTCGGGACATATCCTTCTTTCTCCCAAACCAACGCTGGCTCAAGAATTGGTTCTTTTTGCCGCGCGATGATCTTAGATGGATCATTTAAATCAAGGAGCATTGCCCCAAGGCTATAGCGAGAACCTTCCCCGACACCATGATAAATCAATAACCAACCATCTGGAGTCTTGATTGGCGGACCAGCAATGCCAACTTTTACGCTTTCCCAACGAGACTCAGACACGGGAGAGGCGACAATGCGATGATTCTGCCAAGTTTTTAAATCGTCCGAATAAGCCATCCAAATATCCGGGGGTCGGCGATGAAACATTAAATACTTCCCTTCGATTTTCTCCGGGAACAATGCCGCGTCCTTATTGGATTCATCTAGTACTACTCCCTGCCTTTTCCAGGCAATTAGATTTTGCGATGTCGCCAAACAAATGCGATAATCACCATCGAATCGTCCGCCATAACCTGTGTAAAGCATAAAAAACGTGTCCCCGATTTTTGTTATCCTCGGGTCCTCCGGGCCACGTGACTCTTGTGGAACACTATTCACCAAAATCGGGTTCTCTAAGCGGTTGAAGTGCACACCATCCACACTCACAGCGTAACCCAAACTATTGATATACCGTCCATGCACCCCATTCGAACTGATATCAGTTGCCCGATAAATCAAGTGCACCAATCCATTGTAATAAATCGCTCCACAATTGAATACTGCACCGGCTTCCCAAGGGTTGTATTTCTTGGGGGTCAGAACAGGTTCAGACCTCAACCGTTTAAGTTGTATCATGCACTAAACCTCCATGCCTTGATTATCCGCCAAGCAACCGTATTCCACCATTCAGGCTCCTTAAACACCATACGTAATTCAAAATCCAACTGGGTCCTACCTCAATAATTTTCCGATTGGATCACTTCCCAATCGAGATGATTAACTTTAGAATCAGTGAGAAAATTGTTATCTTTAGAATGTAATTCACAAAAGCAAAAAAGGGTTGGTGTTGTACGTTGGTAATAATCTGATGATTTCAGGAACGAAAAACATTTCATTAGTTTTTTTGATATCCAGCGCATGTTGTTCAGCATTAAATCACTAAAAAATACGGTCGTATGGGCTTACAAGTTGCTAAAAAGATTTTATGCAATCTCGTATTTGGAATCAGGCTAACCATCAATATTATTGCAGCATTTACGTTTTCCAATCAACTGTAGTCACAAATTATTTTAAGGCTCCCAAACCAAAATTTGGGCAGTAGTTCAAAATCTCAACAACGAAACAATTACATAAAAGTTCTGAATTTACAACATGCCCTAATTAACTTATTGCAGGAAAATCAATATAACAAATGCTATCCTTTGACTCCTCCTGCTGTTAATCCCTCTTCAAGAAAACGTTCCATAGCGAGAAATAGTGCAATAATCGGAATTGTCATAATCGTAGATGCTGCCATGACAACATTAGGTCGTGGACTTGGGTCATTGAAAATAGTGTTTATTTTTATTGGCATTGTAAACATATTATGATCATTGAGGAAAACCAATGCATAAAGGAACTCATTCCAGGCAATCATAAATGTATAAATACTTACGGATACCAATGCCGGGATAGCCAACGGTAATGTGATGCGCCAAATAACTTCCAAACGAGTACACCCATCAATGAGACCCGCTTGTTCAATCTCATCTGGAATTGTGCGGAAGTAATTTGTCAGCATGTATAACGCAACCGGCAACGTTTGCGCTAGGTATGTCAATATAAGTACACCCAAATTATCCTGAACATTAAAACCTATGGCATCTCCAATCCTTGCTAACATAGCAAATAAAGGAATAATCAGTAAAACTCCAGGGAAGAGATAGACTAACAATATGCTATTAAGTAAGGCTTCCTTACCGCGAAAGTTTAACCGGGCTATTGCATATGCTCCTAACACTGAAAGAAAGACTGCAATCACCGCCGTGGGCACTGATACTTTGATCGTATTTATAATGTTTCGTCCAAAATCCTGGTAACTTGGATTATTGGGGTCGAAAAGTTCCTTATAAGCATCAAGTCGAAGAGTGCTAGGAACATACACCGCTGTCCGTCCGCCTATCTCTGCCTTTGATTTAAAAGATGAACTGACCATCCAATAAAAAGGGAAGAGAATACTACTGAGAAAGAATATTAAGGTTGCTGAAAAAATAAAACGACGCCAGGTTAACCAATCAGCCAAGTGCCCAATAAACGATTTTTTCGAATCACTCATCTCTTATTCCTCCACATTTCTCATAACTGTTCGGACGTAGAACACCATAAAAATCACCAGTATTAATAAAAGAATCATCGCCGTTGCCGCACCTCGACCAAAATCGAATAAACGGAAACTAAACTCATATGTGAGAACTGGCAATACTTTCGTGCCAAACCCCCCTCCTGTCATAAGAAATACGTCGTCGAATTTATTGAATGTCCACATCAATCTTAACAAAAATATTGCACCGAGAACATAACGAATTTCAGGGATAGTAATGTTCCAAAATTTTTGCGTAGTGTTTGCACCATCAACTTCAGCAGCCTCATATAAGGTTCTATCGATGGCTTGCAAACGAGCCAAGATCATTAACATCGCAAAGGGGAAATAACGCCATGCCTGAAAAATGATCACAAGCACCAAAGCCAATCCTCTTGTCGCCAGATAAGCCTTGGGTAAATCTATCATATTTAAGCGCATCAAAAGATCGTTCAATACGCCAGATGGTCGTGGATCAAGAATCCAACGCCACACAAAAGCAATACTCACCACTGGCGCCACATAAGGAAAAAGGAAAACAGCACGTGTTAAACCACGTCCACGGAATGGATGATTGAGCAATATAGCAGCCATAAGCCCAATGATCATTGTCAAGATTGTTGAAGTAAATGCATAGACAACACTAGTAACAGCAGCGCCCCAACTTTGCATGCCTTGAAATTTAAAGGCATAGTCTTTAAACACCTTGATGTAATTTTCAAAACCAATATAGGGAGCATGAAACACATCATTTAGATTGTGCAATCCAACATCATGAAAACTAACCCAAACGCTAAAAATTGCTGGAAATATGATCAACCCAAAGACGATTACCGCTGTGGGAGTGATTAGAAGCCACGCTAGGCGGGCTTCACGCGTTCTCAAAGTCCCCCACTTAGGTGTGACAGCCGAGGAACTTGTATCCATCAGTTAACATCCCTTCTTGCTTAGCATAATAATACAGTCTGCTTAAAATGGATTCCAAATAAACCTATAGAAAATCATCAGTAAATATTGAAAAGAAAATACAGGATGCAGTTTTTACTCTGCATCCTGTATTCAAACCACAGGTTTACTGCCTATCTGCTAATAAGGCTTCGACTTGTTCCTGAAGCCAAGCAGCAGCGGTTTCAGGCGTCATCGTTCCTTCTAGAGCAATGTTGCTTATCGCTTGCGGAATAAGCAAACGACCTTCAATATCTCCAATCACTGCCCTTTCGGTTGGACCGTAATCAGGACGGAAGAGCCAACGTTGCATTGTCTCAAAGCCATTAGCAATTTGGGCTAAAGTATCTTCTGAATAAGAAGCAAAGTATGGGCTTAAATCTTTCCAGCCATCCACTGCACTCTTTAATACAGGTACTTTACCAAACGGTGCCAATGAGAGTACATCGATGTAATTTTGACCAGTCATAAAGTACTTGACAACATCCTGGGCTACGGGGTCTGCGCCTTTCATGATACCCAAAGTTACCAATTGACCATATGATGCTGAGCCATTGGGACCAACCATTTGAGGAGCAAAGCCTGTTTTCAGCGCTAAATCAGGGATAGCAATTTCAAGCTGACCGCCACCTTCAAGACCAGAACCCTCAACTAGGTCATCCATGATGTATGTGCTATAGAATAACATACCTGCTTGACCAAGTTCGTAAGCCTCTCGAGCACCTCGCCAATATTGAGGCCCTGGTGTAGCACAGCGTTGTAAATCAGTGTAAAAGCGAAGGGCTTCAATCATTTCAGGCGTATTCATAGAAACATTGCCATCTGCATCAAACGGCCAAGCATTGTTTGAAATAGCCACCTGCTCAAATACCTGATTTGGGTAATTTTGTCCTGGATCTGTACCAAGTGTCAGAGCATACAGTAAATCCATTTGCCCTGGCAAAGCATCGCATGAAGCGTTAATGTCATCCCACGAGATTGGTGGATTTAAGCCAAGCGCATCGAACACATCCGACCGATACCATATTGCTTGAATCCATCCATCAAATGGTACTGCCGCTGGTTTTCCAGTTGCTGGATCGGTTACCATTGCTAATGGGCCAGCACGGAAGTCATCCTGACCGATGGCAGCAATTGCACTTGCAGAAGCATCCTCATCAAGAATGCCATCCGCGGCAAATGCGGCTACCCGCTCTACACCCATGCGGACAATGTCTGGAAGACGGTTTGCGGCTTGTGCTGTAGCAATTCGCTGAGCTATTCCAGCCTCTTCAATTGGAACAATGCGAATTTCAACTTCGGGGTGCTCAGCCATATAACTTTCAGCAATTTTCTCGTATGTGTTTACCCGCTCTTCTTCATTGTCAGTAGTCCAAAATTCAACTACTGTCTTCTTTACGGGCTCAGCAGGCACCTCAACTGTGACTACAACTTCTTTCGGCACTTCCTTTGTGACCACAACTTCTTTTTCCACTTCCTTGGTAACCACTACAGTCTCAACAACTTTCTCAGGCGTAGCCGGTTGGCAGGCAGTGAGAGCAGCCACTCCCAGAAGGGCAACGATAAGCAAAATACTAAAAATTTTTTCTCGTTTCACGATATTCCTCCATTATTCATTGATTAAATACGTTGACTAACATACTAGTATTGAAATATAGAAATATACGAGTACACATCACCTCCTTTGAATACGAACACCTTTTTCTCATTTCTCTCCGCATGATTTACGAACGATCAAAGATGGCTTCAGTACTAAATGCTCATCATCCATTGGTACACCCTGTATCCGCTTAATAAGCATTTCGCAAACCATTCCACCAATTTGATAAACCGGTTGATGAACTGTTGTCAACGGAGGATGCGTGTGCTCAGCCATGGGAATATCATCAAAGCCAGTGACTGCTACATCCTCTCCGACAATCAATCCGCGATCTTGAATCGCACTCATTGCACCAAATGCCATTAAATCATTGCAAGCCACAATCGCACTAGGTGGATGTAGTTTATCCAGAAGGCAATTCGCTTGCTTATATCCCCCGCTCTGCGTAAGATCTCCAATGCAAACATAATCTTCGTCCAGAGTAATTCCATGATCCGTCAATCCCGCGCGCAGTCCATCAACTCGGCTCGAAGCAAATGTCAACTGGGGGTCGGGGGCTATACAACCAATATTTGTAAAACCTAATGTCACTAAGTGCTTCGCAATTGAGCGCATTCCATAGGCACCATCCTCATCTACATATGGAAATTCGTTGTTGATCCCCACACGCCCAAATGCAACAAACGGGAAATCTTTTTCTAGAAGATATTCAACCCGCCTATCCTCCTTCCGAGTTCTTACAACAATAAAGCCATCTACGCGCCTTCCGTTTACCATCTTTTTGTAAATTTGCAATTCACGTTCGCCTGGGGAGGAAGTGGAGACCAATAAGTCATAACCCAGGCTAACTGCTTTGTTTCCAATACCTGCAAGCAATTCGCTAAAGAATGGATCAGAGAAACGGGGGCCAAACGTGGGGAGGATTAGACCTATCGTGTCAGATTGACGTTTTTGCAAACGCTGCGCCAAAGTGTTAGGGCTATACCCCATTTCTTCAGCAACTTGATGTACCAGTTCTTTCGTTTCGGGGCTGACATCGTTATAGTCATGCAAGGCGCGTGAAACGGTCGTAACAGATTTTCCTATGCGATTGGCAATATCCTTAAGCGTTACAACCATGATGATGAACCTGTGTTTTTAATTCCATTTAAACAATCTCGGTCGATTCAAACAGAGAAAAAAAGGATCCCTAAGTCCACGAACACCAATAGTAGTTTTCCAAAACGTTTTGGAAACAATTATATAATAACCCAAAACGTTTTGGTTGTCAAATATTTTTAAGGTTATCATCAAAAAGAAACCGCATTTTCTTGATCCCCCCTGGAATATTATTTGTTACTTCGTGTTGCTTCTAACTTATTTCCAATAATGTACATATATGGTATCTTTGTGTTGAGGTTAATTATGTATAGGTTATTAGCACTCCCCTGGCTTGGTTGGTTGAGAAGCACTAATCCTATCCTGCTTGCCTCTCTTTCCGATCTTCAAAGTTGCTTTTACGAGTTTCATTTAAGCATTTCCAACCTGCTCACATATTCATATGAAAACAAGAACCAAAATCAGTAAACCCAGAACCGCCCATCATCAAGGTTTCTTTCTAATAAGAACGACCCATGTGTTAGCCAAGGATGTTTTACGATGAAAAGAAGAAGATTACCGGTCATCACACTTTTGATTTTAGCACCTGTATTTGGAGAATTAGTTTCTAGTTCTTCTCCACCAAAAGAATTCTTTACCCCCATCGGCTTCATACTATTAGTTGCACTTTATGGCTGTGGTGCCCTTTTTATTCGCGAATTGGCACGCCATTGGGGAAAAGGTTGGATGAGTATTTTTCTACTGGGTTTGGCTTACGGGATTTTCGAGGAAGGAATTTTTATGCGCAGTTTCTTTGATCCATCCTGGCAGGACCTAGGCGTGTTCAATGTTTACGGACGCTGGTTAGGTGTAAATTGGGTATGGGCAATTGGCTTAATGCTCTTCCATGCGATTGTAAGCATCACCTTGCCAATTTTGCTTGTGGAAACCGCTTTTCCACAAGAACAGACCGAGCCTTGGCTAGGACGCAAAGGTTTAATAATCACCGGATTAGTGTTCATCAGCACAGTTTTGCTAACGCCGCTGTTTAGCCATTACCAAACGATTCCTGGTATTGCGGGGAGTATCGCCGTAATTATTATGCTCTTATGGCTCGCTTACCGCCTGCCCAAAAAATATGCTCCCCCAACAGTAAGGAAATCTCCGCTCAAACCAGGATGGATTGGGCTCGCCTCGTTAACAGTCATGCTTGGTTACATAATCTTGTTTTGGGGATTTGCTAGTATTGGAATCCCTGCCTTGATATCCTTTCTTGCACTCTGCGGGTATCCACTGTTTATTTTATGGTTAATTCAAAAATTTGAGGTACCACTATTGAATGACAGCCAAAAATGGGCAGCGGCTTTTGGCAGTATGATTCCCTGGGCGCTGCTTGATTTTATCTCTGAAGCCGACAACCCCAATCGCCCCGATGACACTACGGGTATGGCATTTGTCGGACTCGCACTCATCGCTGGTATTCTCCTCCTAGGGAGAAAAGTACAGAAAAGGAACGATAAACTCAAAGCGCAGCCCGAACACGAAGAAATCAAACAAGAACAACCCGTATAATTTTACTCAGCAGAGAGACATCCAAACGAAATGGTATCAACGATGGATTCTCCAGTATGAGTACATTTTCTCAATACCCAAATTAACCATTGATTTTCTCCTCAAGAAACGAAATAACTGCATCGAGAATATATGGGTTGATGCCCGTTGTAGCCCCTTTTAAGCGCGCACTTGTTTCACCAGACGGAGGAATTCCATCTCCCGCTAATCCTTGCCTTCCCGGGCCACCAGTCTGACCAGGAACGATCCCAGAAATTCCGCCTTGAGGGGATTGACCGCTTTCGCGCATGGCTTGGGCTGTAGACTGCTGTTCTGGTGACAAGTTTTCAAATCGTCCCGCTCCCTTACCAAAACTAGATCCCATTTCTTGGGCAATTGTGCGCATATCTTCATTGGTTAATTGCATCTCTGCAATTGTCTTGATTTGTTCATCCGTTAGCGTTTCCTGGATTTGACTAAAAACCGCATTGATCTCCTCTTCTGCGGCTGTTTCACTAGCGCTTAAGCTTTTAATCGCTTCCCAAAGTGGGAGAAGTGTACTCGCTTGCTCTCGCTCCACAGAGTACTCCGTTTCATCCAATTTCATAATTCCTACAGCCAATTGTTGATCAATATTTAAAGCATTTTCGTAATCCGATGTCAACCTCGAAGTACTCGTTGAATTGTCCACCTTATTAACATTGTTCAGGCTGTTCGCCTCATTCACATCCCCACATGAAGCGAATAACATGCTCATTAGCAATACCACAATCAACACTATTAAATTCTTTTTCATTATGTTTCTCCTTCATACCATTGTATTATTCATGCCGTAACGCTTCGATTGGATCAAGTTGTGCTGCCTTGTTTGCAGGATAATATCCAAAGAAGATACCCACTGCAGCAGCAGATCCAAAAGCAAGCAAAATAGAAGATGGGACGATTACCGTACGCATATCACCCAAAATACCAAACACCCATGCGCCACCGATTCCCACGAGCACACCAATAAATCCGCCCACAAGGCTCAATAGCAAAGCCTCTGTCAGAAATTGCAAGCGGATATCATTAGGGTTGGCTCCGACCGCTTGGCGTATACCGATCTCTCGTGTCCGCTCTGTCACGCTGACCATCATGATGTTCATGATGCCAATTCCACCCACAATCAAGGAAACTGCGGCAACCCACGCCAAAAGGTTTCGGAAAGCCTTTGTTGTAGCCTCTTTGGTTTGAATGATATCTTGCTGGGTTTGGATCATAAAATCCGGGGAGTCCAGGCTGACATCATGCCTTTTCGCCAACAGCAGTTCAATTTGACCAATGACATCATCCATCTGTGCATTCTCGTCCACTGATACGTAAATCATCTTCACTCGATCTCCCATAATCTTGGACAATCGAGATGGCGTGAATTTTTGCAAGACAACAGTAATCGGCATATATATCCTGGAATCGAAATCCACTTCACCAACCAATCCCTTTTCCTCGAATACACCAATCACCGTTGCTTTTATACTTCCAACCGTAACCACTTGACCAACCGGGGGAATTTCACCAAAGAGTTCTTCTGCTAGGCTAGAGCCCAAAACAGCCACTTTTTGTTTGCGATCTACCTCGTTCTGGTTGAAATATCGCCCCGATGCAATATCCATATCCCTAACAGTAGGAAAGTCGGCTGTCGTCCCTAGGATAGAGCCATCGTCAATGGTTATATTTCCAACCTTAACCATTTGTGAACTATTCTGCTCTACAACGACACCCTTTACGCCATTTATTTGATCTGAAATTGCAAAAGCGTCGTCATACACAAGTCCGCCACTGTTGTTTTGTACATCTTTACCAAATCCGCCGCGGGAAAAGTTTGGGTACACAAATACAAGATTGGTTCCAAGCCCACTTATCTGATCGCTAATGGTTGCTTCCGTACCTGCACTTACCGAAATCATGATGATCACCGCTGATACACCTATAATCACACCTAACATGGTCAGCAAAGAACGAAATTTATTGCGCACCAAACCTTGCCAAGCAATCCGGATTACTTTCTTAGTTCGCATCTTCACCCCCCTGGATCGCCCCAGCAGGTTGATGTTGACCGTTTAATTGATCAATCGCAATTTTCCCATCAAATAAGCGAATAATTCGCTGGGCGAAAGTTGCAATCGCGTCATCATGAGTAACCATGACAATTGTTCTCCCCTGCTTATGTAATTCTGAAAGCAAAGCCATAATTTCCTGACCCGATTTTGAATCCAAGTTCCCTGTTGGTTCGTCCGCGAGAATTAATACCGGATTATTGATTAGGGCACGCGCAATTGCAACGCGCTGTTTCTGCCCTCCCGACAATTCATGAGGCTGGTGCATCACTCTATCTGACAATCCAACCGAGTCAAGTGCTTTCAGCGCTCTTTGATACTGTTCTTCTTCATTCATAGTGTCATCGTGTTGATATATAAGGGGTAATAATACATTATCTACCGCAGTCGTTCGCGTCAGCAAATTATATGATTGGAATACGAACCCAATTTTACGGTTACGAACAATTGCTAATTGCACCTTATTCATATTGCTCACGTCTTCTCCAGCCAAATAATACTCTCCCGAAGTAGGTCGATCCAAACAGCCCAAGATATTCAACAAAGTACTCTTTCCTGAACCAGAGGGCCCCATGATGGCAACAAATTCATTTTCTCCTATTGTTAAGGTTACACCATTCAATGCACTTACTCGGACATTCCCCATCCCATATTCTTTAATAACCTTGTCTGTTTGAATAATTGGTACGCTGGTCATGAGTTTTCCTTAGTCATCCGCAATTATGCTACGGAGAGGGGTCTATTTTCCTGTTTTAATGATGTCGTCTTTCACGTCATCCTTTGACTCGGTGCTGGTTTTTACAATGCCGGTTGTAACTATGTCGCCGGCTTTCAACCCAGAAATTATTTCCGCAGAGGTAAAATCCATCAAGCCAACTTCTACTATTCGCAATTTTGGCTCCCCGTTTTCCATCACGAAAACTCCGTATTCTCCAGGGCTGATCTCCCGTACCGCTTCCACTGGTACAAGCACCACTTTATCTGCCCGCCCACCAATAATATCTACGGATGCATTTAATCCAATCGGCAAGATCATTGGTTTAGCAAAGGAGTTAACATCAAGTTGCACAATTGCTTCAATCGTCTTGATATTAGATACCGTTACCAGACTGGGATTAACCGAAATCACCTTACCAGTGAATGTTTGGTCTGGAATAGCGTCAAATGTTACATCCGCCTCATAACCTACCGCAACCTTGTCCATATCTGTTTCATCAAGATATACTCGTAAAAAAGGATGCCGAAGGTCTGCTAAGGTCATAATCGCAGCGTTGTTCACATATTCTCCGCCGTTGGCATCAATTGATAATATCGTCCCATCCATTGGCGCCACTAAATCAATTTCTGCCTGCGATTGTTTCGCTAATTCTAAGTTCGCCTTTGCCCTCGTCAATTCCTCTTGAGCCAACGTTACATCAACAGGGTCTGGACCTTCTTTGAGTATTTCCCAACGGGATTGTGCGCTGGCGAGTTCTGCTTCCGCTAACGCAATTTCTCCTTCTGACGGGCCATTTTTGGCACGTTCCCATTCACGCATGGCATCATCTAACTGCGCTTGTGCGGTGTCCAATTGAGCCTTGGCGACATCTTTGTCCAAATCGCTACCTGTCCCAATCATCGCATTATAATTCCGTACTGCGGCATCATACGCAGCCTGCGCCGCTGATAGACTTGCCTGCAAGCGCGCTTTCGTTAAATTATCATCCGGTTTGTTTGCATAAGGTTCGTATTTATCTTTTGCTTTATCCAAAGCCCGTTCTGCGAGTAAAACTTGAGCATGAGCAGCATCAATATCCGCCTGGCTGGCTGTAGACAATGTTATATTGTATGTCCGCTCAGCATCAGCCACCGCTTTTTGAGACTCAACAACCGTTTCCCATGCCAACTTCAATGCTGTATCAGAGTGGCGTAAATCATCTAAAGCCTTTTGTGCGTCTTCTACATCTTTTAACGCCTGCGCTGAATCTATCTTCCAGTTATCATGAATCGCATCCAAATCTTGCTGCGCGTTGAGCACACTCAATTCAGCATTTGCAATCGAGACTGCAATTGATTCTGCTGTATTATTWGTCTGTAAACGAGCCAGCACATCTCCARCCTTTACATYATCSCCAACTTCCACAAGRATTTCRATWATCTTACCGCTTTCATCAAAYCCTACCCCCATTTCYYTMGCAGGAATAACTTCTCCGGCTGCATTAGCATACACAACAAGATCTCCTCGCCTYGCAATAGCCGTCTGGAYACTTGTTTGTTGGGAATCGCTAGAAGATTTATTCGCCGAAAATATAAAATAAGCGCTAACCCCAAGACAAACAACAATAACAATCCCTATCAGAAGCCAATATTTTTTTATGTTCTTTAACATGATCTCTCCTCTGCAAACTATTGCTCTTAGCAAGTATAGGCAACTCGCTTGAATATGCTATGAAGAAGTTATGAATAATTGATGAAGATCATCATCTATTCTCCTTTGGATATCAAATCAAAAAGATATTCAGATATAACGATATGAAAACAACCCAATTTGATTAGGTTTTCCAGAAAGCCACCCTTTTATCAAAACGCCAAGATCATACTTAATTTCCCAATGGTTCTATATTCCTAATTACATCATCAATATCTAAATCATTACGTACTGGTCCCTGTGTAAATGTAAGATGAAAACCATCAGGGTCCGCGACAGAGAATTCTCGTGTATTCCAAGGTGTATTATGAGGGGCAGAAAGCATCACTGCACCATAATCTCTTGCCATTTTAGCCAGTTCATCTACGCCTCCCTGGAAAACCTGGAAATTAAGCGTGATTCCCTTTCCCTTTTCATCCACCTTTTCCTCTTTATTATTAATATCCGCACTCAGTAATAGATCAGCGTATTTCGCCCATCGCAAATGTACTAATACAGGCGTTCCATCAGGCGCAGGCATTTCAAAGATCTTTTGAAACCCCAAGGCTCCCTGATACCATTGTGTGGAGAACTTAATGTCCTTTGCAGACAAAATCGGGAAAAATGGCATTGGATAATATTCCTTATCTGCACTCATTTCAACCTCTCAATAATATTTATCTAACAAACGAGGACGCCATTTCACGCTTATCGAGCGTAGCATAACTTTTATTGGGAGAGTAAAAAAACATCACCCAGTTTATTTATTATCCCATCAAAAGAAATTATGATTGGTCATTTCCTTTAGAAGTCTTGTGCAGTGCTGGGTTACCCCGCTTTTCCCGGATACTACGCCGAATCTTGGCAATCCCCATCTTGATTTTGCTGGAGAACAATAAGAGCAATCCTGA
This sequence comes from Anaerolineae bacterium, assembly GCA_011176615.1. Lineage (GTDB taxonomy): Bacteria > Chloroflexota > Anaerolineae > Anaerolineales > UBA11858 > G519. Next base: position 22,729 of record DUEG01000017.1, read on the forward strand.
GATCACACCGAAGAGCACAGCCAAGATTTGAAAGAGCATACCACCGGTATTAGGATCAATATACATAAAGCCACCTATTTTAGAAAAAAATTCAAGATATAACTCGTATTATAACAAACTGTTGTGTTTACAGTGCTTACCTTATTGTTAGGATGTCAAATTATTCTTGGGGTGGAAATAATATGTTTGTATGGTCAATAATTCCTAAACAAGACCCTTTACTAATCTTAACCATTGTGGAATGGAATAAATTAGCGATATCGGCTTTTGAGAAGGACGTGAATATGCAGAGTTATTGCGCGGGGTAGTAATAAACTAAAGTTAGTTCGTGTTTCGGATACAAAAACCGCTCGATTGAAACGTCAAGCGGTTCACTTTTATTCTGTGGGCGGTATTGGACTCGAACCAACGGCCTTTGCGATGTCAACGCAACGCTCTAACCAACTGAGCTAACCGCCCAAGTTCTAAAAAATTATACCCACTTGCCAAGGAAATGGCAAGGACACGCGTTCTATCAAATAAAATGTTACTAAAGTATCATTGTTCTATCAAAAGAAAATGAACCCGATGGAACGATGGAAAAATACGAGGAACGGATGACGATAGACGAAGAACGGAAATATTTGCATAAGATGCGCATACACTATTGGGGAGCAAAAAGCCGTAAACAACGCAGCGAGTTGTTAGACGAGATGGAACAAGTGACCGGGAAACATCGCAAGAGTTTGATTCGGCTGATCAACGAGGAACTTGCTCGTAAACTAGGCAGTAAAACGAGAAGTTCTGGGTATTTCCGTCTCTCTAAGCGAACATGAAGTGCATTGGCGAGCCTTCCTGGAGCATCTAAAGGAGCGTGGTTTGCAAAGGATGCAATTGATCATCAGTGACAATCATGCAGGGCTGAGAGCAGCCTGTATTGCAATCTTCGGCGGACTTCCATGGCAAAGGTGCCAATTCCACTTGCAGCAGAATGCACAGGCTTTTGTACTTCGCAAAGATATGCGAAGAGTAGCATTAATGCCGAAGATAAAAAGTAACAGATCACGGAAACGACCTTGCCCCCGAAGTTGGTTTTTGATCTGTGCAATCTTTTTTATCCGACGAATTGGTTCAACAAAATTCATAAAATCAAATGAACATATCTTGTTTAGCTATGTATTATGTTCACAAAGAACACAACAATAAACTCCACTCTAATAAGCAAGGACGGAAATATCAGGTCTTTTCATTGGATAGTAAACACAAGATAGATTATGTCTACAAGCTATGAATAATTGATTACTCATTCACTTATGTTTTGGTAATTGTCTTTCAATAATCGCTGCATTTCTTACAGAATCTCATCACAGCGAGTTGGCTCAACCTCCGTTGTTTTGAGTTCTTCGACCAATTGCCTAAGCGTACCTTTGTGTGACAATTCCATATTGTATGTTGGCAAGTATGCAGAGGAAGGATCCAGAGCAATGATACCTTGATAATAATCTTGCTGCAGCAATGGATCGGAAACTTCGGTATCGCTACCTCCGAAATAAGGATCAGTAGAATACCTGTGTATGCCAGCGCAGCGATTAGCTGTCTCCCAGTTTGATTTTGTCCAGCGCGTTCACGCGATCGAGGCAGCTAATAAAATGTTATTCTTCGATCAGCATTGCTGCCAGGAGAGCAGCTCTTTCCAGAAGTCTAATACCAAGTAGTCTGAAAAGCGATAATCAAAGATTATCTTTGTCCACATAGAAACCTCAGCAATGATCATCACGTAAAAAAACGTTCCGTACGCCTGAGCAATAAAGTACTGATCACGATCAACACCAAGCCTAACCCGGTCAAGGCCAACTTATTATAGAGCCAGGTTTCTGTTCCAAGACTTTCCCTGGCGGTAAACCAGAAATAGAATAAGTACAAGTAAGGACCAAAGACAACATACGCTGTACGGGAACCAATCAGACACATTGCCCACCACAAGCTTCCGACGAGATAACCGGTGTTCATCTCTTTTAAAAGTAAACTGATGGCACTCGATAATCCAATCAGTATAAGGGATGTTGCCAAGGATGCAAACAGCATTTGTCCTACCTGCAGCGGTAGGTAAAAGATATGATATATAATCAATAAAATGCCTAAACAAATCAAATAAAATGCAAGTAATGCCCCAAGCCGACGCAACCAAAGGACTGTCAGCTTGGATCGCACCGTGACAAAAGCAAGTGAATTTTCTTCCCTCTCGCGCAACACAAGACTGTTAGCTATAAGCATAATGACAAGTGGAAAAATAGCCTCAGAGAATAAGGCAATATATTCAATACGTTCCGAAACTTCTTCTTGAACGTCCACGAGTAATACAAGCCCTGCAATGCCAGTTAAGGGTAACATCCAAACTGCAGCGGGGGCACTGACTTTAATCTCGTAACAAAGTAAATTAATCAAATTAACTAGCCGAGCGGATCTAACTTTCAGGTCAGTAGTGCCTTCGTTTGAATTGCCCTCTATCGAAGTGGATTTTTCTTCTGTGCTCATGGCAGTTCGAATCCGGTAACCTTTAAAACGAACCGAGCGAAATCTTCCTCAGATAAGGAGGTATTGCCAAATTGCCGATGATACTCACGTACTAGTTGCCAAAAGGTCTCCGGATCTGCTTGTTCCCATAGTCCATGTAACTGCACAACCAAACTGTTTGTTTCTGTTGAATACAAAGAGGGCAATTGCACCAGGCTAGTAAAGAATATCGGATCCTCCATCGCGTGTTGTCGTGCGGCAATTTCTTCTGCAATAAACTGCTGGCCTACCAGGGGCTCTGCAAGCTGCAAAGATGCATAGCTTATCAAGGCATCTAACACCGTTTTACCTTCAAATCCTGAAATTCCAAACTGAATAGGATGATAGCCAACCTCCGCCTGGAGTTGAAGACAAGGATTAGAACTGCACCACCATGCTCTCAGGACATCGGTGGCTACCCATCGCCGGTAAAGTAATTCTGGAGAGTTTATTACTGTTTGAGATTTTTCGTTATTTTCATTGATCAATAGATGGGTAACATCGCGGCTCTCTGGGAGCAGATATATCCTGGTTGAAGGGTCATAAAGGCTGTATTTGAGCAAAGGCACTGTTGCAATCTGGTAAGGTTGGGAGGATGATCGTTTCTCTTCCTGCAGAAACAAGTCAATCTGTTTCAATAACACCGGATAAGAATTATAAACTACCTCGAATTCGCGATCGGAAATGTTGTCAGGGGATACAAAAAATCTGCTTTCAGTCATTTGAAACGTATCATAATTCTGTGAGGTAGCGAGTAGAGGCAATGGAGGCTGTTGGTCCCATATTAATGTTACCCGATCCGGGTAAGACACCATCCTATCAGCAGTCTGGACAATGCCTGAGTTTGGTACTCCAATCCATCCGATGCTAAGCTGATCTAGTGCACACCAAGAAAAAGGATGCCAGTTCCCGTCCCGAACTAAAAAAATTGTCTTATCATCAACGTATCCACCGGGCGGGAAGGGAGCTACGGACAGCTCCTGTGAACGAAACAGATTATCATAAGCGTAGCGTGGAATGTTAATACTGCCTGCATATTTCAGGGTGATAGAAACGTCCCTCCCCTTAAGCTCTGCAGGGAAATTAAGTACCAGTGTATTTTTGACAACTTCACCTTTAACTCCTGGCGGTGTTGACTCGATTTTTGAAATGTTTAGACCTCCATTCAGTCTGATGGGGATCTGCTGGGAAATGGCGTTAGGTTGCAATAGAAATACAACTTCTCCATCGAGGGATTTGGTTTTCTGATTAAGTACAAGGTCAATCTGGTAAGAGCGCATAAATGAGCAATCCATTGCCTCCGCTTCCAATGGATTGGAGGGGGGATTCTCCGAAAGCCGATTGCTTTCAATTTGAAAGTTGGATGCGGTATAGAAGATCGCTATAAGGTTTACTACTGTAAGTGTTCCCCAAATCAATTTCCAGACCGGACTTGATTTGTTCTCCTGTCTTGTGGTCAAGATGCGCGCCAGCAGAAGTACAATTAGCAAGGATAAGACCGATAGCTCCAGGTAGAAAAACCGATTAAGCGTTACCAAGAGATTGTCGGGTCCGTAACCGATGAGAGATGAACCATAAATACCATAAAGCGCAAAACCGATTAAGTGGGTTATATCCAGGTTCATAACCAAAGTCGCAACTATTACAAGCAGTAAAACCAGGGAAGTCCATAGCGGTCGGCGAAACAGTAAACCGACCAGAAAAGTGACTGCCAGAATGAATACCAGCGTGGGGGCAAGGACAACACTCCATACCTTAATCTGAAGGAAAACACTTTGGAAGCCATGCAGGTTGACCATAAGACTGGCCACCCACAACCCAACTGGTAGTAGAGCGGTAGCGGCAGTCATGCAAATCCCAAGGAACTTACCTAGGATGTAAACGCGGGTTGAAAATGAGTGCGTCCATAGAAAGTTGTACCCAGGCTTAAATTCGCGCAAAAACCCAGTTGCGCCTATAATGACGATGAACAAACCTCCGAATAAACCCATACCTTGGGCGGTTCCCAGAGCGAATCTGATCGCTGAGTCTAATGGAAGTTTGGCATAGTCAATTGACATCCAAGCGACCAGAAAAAAAAGACCAGCCACCACCCAAGTGGAGCGTTGGCGGATTTGAATTTTCCACTCGTAATAAGCGGTAATAACTAACGTTTTAAGATGACTCACGATCCGATTTCCTGCGAGAGATTAGCAATAAGTAGGCATCTTCTATGGTCGGAGAGACTAACTCCGATTCAAATAATGATTGAGAATCGGTGGACAGAAATTTAACATCCATAAAGCCCGGCTTACTGTCTGGGCATGAGGACACGATCAGGTTGGCGTCCCGCACATACTCCCATTCGCTTGGTGAGAGATGCGCTTTCCACACTTTACCTCGAGCAGAAGAGATCAGAGAATCAATATCCCCCGTGAAGGCAATTTGTCCTTCAAAAAGTACGGTAACTTGCCTGCAAGTCGCAGTGATATCTTCAACGATATGCGTCGAAAGGAGTACTGTACGTTCTCTTCCTAATTCTGATAACAAGTTACGAAATCTTACCCGTTCAGCCGGGTCAAGACCAGCGGTAGGCTCATCTACCAGTAGAACAGGTGGATCATGCAACAGAGCTTGTGCAATGACAACCCGCTGTTTCATTCCCCCTGAAAGGTTTCTCAAACGGCGACGGGCATCAGATGACAGTCCAACTTGGAGAAGGATCTGCTCCATCCGTTGATGGGAATTTTTCAGTCCACTCAGCTTTGCCATGTAATCAAGAAACTCCCAAACTGTCAACTGAGGGTAGAGGGTGTATTCCTGAGGGATATATCCAATCAATGGGCGCACCTTGTCGGGTTCATCCACCACATTGTAACCTTGAATGATAGCCCGGCCGGATGTGGGTGAAATCAAAGCAGTAAGAATACGCATAAGTGTGGTCTTGCCGGCGCCATTAGGCCCCAGCAACCCAAAAACTCCCATGCTACAAGTTATTGAAACATCTTGGAGTGCATAGCTCTGCGCACCCTGATACTTTTTAGAGACTTTTTCTACTATTATGGACATATGTATTCAATATCGTAGATCAAATAGCGGAATGGCTGGCTGTGGTACCCACAGACCAGACAGTATCCATATGACAGAGCATTAAAGTGCTATCAGGTCTCATTCCCCAAGTCGCTTTCATATAGTTGCCTGTTTCAGGCTGCTCGAACTGTACCGAATGTGGTTCGGGATGGGTCCCATTCTGTGGGCGGTATTGGACTCGAACCAACGGCCTTTGCGATGTCAACGCAACGCTCTAACCAACTGAGCTAACCGCCCAAGTTCTAAAAAATTGTACCCACTTTCCAAGGAAATGGCAAGGACATGTTCCCCATCAAAGCAACTGATCAATAAAGGATACAAGTATCGAAGTAAACTTTCTTGGTTTCTCAAGCATTACCATATGCCCTGCATCATGGATCACCTTTAGGTGCGCGCGAGGTATCCGATCAACCAAATATTGTGAAAAATGCAGGGGGGTAAGCGCATCCATATCCCCACATATCACTTCCGTAGGAGAAGTGATCTTCGATAATGAATTCCTCATATCGAATTTATCACAAGCCAGCATATCACCATGAAACACAGAGGGACGAACTTCAAGCATCCGCTTAGTTGCTAAATTCACCATTCGATCGTTAGCGCTCTCACTAAATGCTAACGAAATAATCATGTCCACAGCATAAGGAAATGTTGCCAAGTTCATGCTGTTATCTAGAATCTGCTTCGCCACCCTTAATCTCCCCCCTGTCGACACCAAACTCAAACCAAGAACGCGTTCAGCGCTTTCAGATGCGATTGTCATAGCAATCGCGCCTCCCATTGAGTGTCCCACCAAAACCGCCTTCTGAATTTTAATCGCATCCATCCAATTCATGACACGTTTAGCATAAGCAGCAACTGATTGACATCCTAACCCTCCTGATTTTCCATGCCCAGGCAGGTCTAAAGCATATATTCGATACCCTGACAATCGGCGTATATCCGGAGGCCAAT
>DUEG01000018.1 GCA_011176615.1 Anaerolineae bacterium
TGGTCATGCCAGGGGATAATGTAAACCTAGAAGTCGAATTGATCATGCCGGTAGCATTAGAGCAAGGGTCGAAGTTCGCCATCCGTGAAGGCGGTCTTACCGTCGGCGCTGGTGTCATTACAAAAATAATAGAGTAGGCATAATATGGCAAAGCAGAAAATACGCATTCGACTTAAAGCATACGACCACCGAGTTTTGGATCAATCTGCGAAACGCATTGTCGAAACAGCGGAAAGAACGGGCGCTCGGGTAGTTGGACCAGTGCCATTACCAACTAAAATTGAGCGTTTCACAGTCCGACGATCTACTTTCGTTGACAAGGATTCGCATGAGCATTTTGAGATCAGAACTCATAATAGACTCATTGATGTGATGGATCCTGATTCGAAGACAATTGATATGCTGATGCGTCTAAATTTACCTGCAGGCGTTGATATTGAGATAAAGATATAAAAAGATTTTTAATGAGGTATTGTGTTTGAGCGAAATGGTTAGAGATTGCAGAAAGTTTATCTCCTAACCAAATTGAACAGAGACATATCGAGTACCGTAAGAGATACTTTTCTCGTAAACCATAAAAAACTGCTTTGCGAACTAATATCTGACTGCGATACTTAGGGATGATGCAGCGAAGCCCAGCTGACAGTCCCGTAAAGGTTAGATTGACAAATAATAGGAGACAAATGAAATGTTGAAAGGGCTGATAGGGAAGAAAATCGGAATGACCCAGATTTTCGATAAAGATGGCGCTGCAATTCCAGTGACTGTTATCGAGGCTGGGCCGTGTTACGTTACCCAAATAAGAGCCGAAGAAAATGATGGGTATTCTGCTGTCCAGTTAGGTTTTCAGGAAATAAAACCAAAACGTCTGACTGGCGGAGAACTTGGCCATTTAAAAAAGAATGACCTTCCACCTCTCCGATATCTTCGCGAATTCCGCGAAAAAGATGTAAAAGGGTTGAAGGAAGGTGATCAGTTAAAGGCAAATTTATTTAATGTCGGAGATCATGTTGATGTCGTTGGAATTTCTAAAGGGAAGGGCTTCGCGGGCGTTGTTAAGCGATATGGTTTTAGGGGAGGGCCCAAAACACATGGTCAGTCTGATCGCCAGCGAGCGCCAGGTTCTATTGGGGCTACTTCTGGCACTTCAAGGGTCTTCCCAGGAAAACGAATGCCCGGTCGGATGGGAAATAGACGAAGAACGGTTCAAAATCTTAAAATTGTGCTTGTAGATAGTGAACGCAATCTGATAGCCGTCAAGGGTGCTGTACCAGGACCTAAAGGTGGTGTGTTGATTATCAAAGAAGTGCGCAAGCAATAATGGTTGGAGCGATATGGTCATGGAAGTAAACGTTATTAATATGCAAGGGAAAAAAGTGGACAAGGTGGACTTGCCTGCTGAAATTTTTGAGGCTTCAATCAATGTCGATCTGATGCATCAAGCATATGTACGTCAAATGGCAAATGCACGCTTAGGCACCCACAGCACAAAATCGAGGGGTGAAGTATCCGGAGGCGGAAGAAAGCCATGGCGACAGAAAGGGACCGGTCGAGCACGCCAAGGTTCAATAAGGGCACCTAATTGGGTAGGCGGTGGTAAGGTTCATACTCCTCGACCTCACTCTCACGATAAAAAAATGCCTCGAAATATGAGACGGGCTGCTTTGCGTTCTGCTTTGTCGGTGAAAGCAAGTGCACAAGAAGTGGTTGTTGTGGATGAATTGAAATTAGCAGAAGCAAAAACGCGCCAAATGGCAGACGCCTTGAATAGAATGATAGGGGATTCAAGTGCTCTGATCTTGATTCCTGAAAATAATGAGACCTACGAAATGATTAGAAGGTCTACGCGTAATATACCGGATGCGAAAATAATATTGGCATCCTATTTGAATGTGCGTGATTTGTTAGGATTTGATAAAGTGATACTTCCTATTCCGTCATTGGAAGTTATCAAGAATTATTTAGGTTGAATGAGAGGTTGCTATGACGACAATCTATGACGTTTTACTGCGTCCAATCTTAACGGAGAAGTCTAGCCACCAATTTGGAAAACTTCACCAATTTGCGTTTGAGGTTGCACAGGATGCAACGAAAAACATGATCAAAGACGCGTTAGAAACGTTGTTTGATGTGAGGGTTATACGTGTGAATATTATCAATGTGCCCGCAAAGCAAAGCCGTCGTGCTCAAAGCCGTCGAGTGCTAGTAAGAAGAAGCGCGTATAAAAAGGCAATCGTAACATTGCATCCTGATGATACGATTGAAGCATTTGAAGGAGTCCGCTGATGGCTGTAAAAAAATATAAACCTGTAACCCCAGGTATGCGAGGGCGCACGGGATATACATTTGAAGAAATTACAAAGAAGAAACCTGAACGCTCGCTAATAATTCAGAAGCGGAAAAAAGGCGGACGCAATTCATACGGAAGGATCACGGTAAGACATCGCGGTGGCGGAAATCGTCAGCAAATTCGAATTGTAGATTTCAAACGGAAAAAGGTCGATATTCCTGCCCGGGTTGCTGCGATTGAATATGATCCAAATCGCACTTCACGACTTGCTCTCCTGTTTTATGCTGATGGAGAGAAGCGATATATTATTGCGCCGGTTGGTTTGCATGTGGGCGATACGGTAGTATCGGGTCGGAATGTTGAAATTCGACCTGGAAATGCCTTGCCCATCAGTAGTATTCCTGTGGGTACTATGATTCACAATATTGAGTTGAAAGAAGGGCGTGGGGGGCAGTTGGCTCGTTCGGCTGGCACTGCTGCTCAATTGATTGCAAAAGAAGGCGATTATGCGCATGTGCGATTGCCTTCTGGTGAAATTCGCCTTATTAGACAGGTTTGTTTCGCGACTATTGGTCAGGTTGGTAATCTTGATCATGGGAATATTAAATTGGGAAAAGCGGGACGCAAGCGACATATGGGAATTCGCCCGACTGTCCGTGGTTCTGCAATGAGCCCAAGGGATCATCCTCATGGTGGTGGTGAGGGACGCTCACCTATTGGAATGCCTGGGCCAAAAAGCCCGTGGGGTAAGCCAACTTTAGGTGCAAAAACTCGCCGAAATAAACGAACAAATAAATATATCATCAGACGGCGAGGGAAAAAGCGCCGATAATGTGTTTGAGTTTAGGATATTGGAGCCAGAATTATGTCACGATCACTTAAAAAAGGGCCTTATGTAGACCCAAAGTTATTAAAGAAGATCGAGGTCATGAACGAGAAAGGCAAAAAAAGGGTTATTCGAACCTGGAGCCGCGCTAGTATGATCTTTCCGCAGATGGTGGGACATACCATTGCAGTTCATGACGGGAGACGTCATGTCCCGATCTATATCACTGAAAACATGGTAGGGCATCGCTTGGGTGAGTTTGCTTTTACACGCACTTTTCGTGGACATGTGATTGAAAAGAAGATGGGGAGGATTTAAGGTATGGCGTATGATATTAGAGCGCATGCTCGCTATATCCAAATTTCTCCTCAGAAAGTACGTTTGGTTGTAAATATGGTTCGCGGTAAGGACCTAGTAGATGCAACGACTACGTTGCAATTTGTCACTAACCAAGCTGCTCGTCCAGTTCTGAAAGTAATTGCTTCGGCTATGGCGAATGCAGAAGAGAATTTTGGTGTCAGCCGGGACGATCTGTATATTTATAAAATATTTGCTGATGAGGGACCGACTCGAAAGTGGCGTCGCTTTGGTGCAAGAGGACGGATTAAGCCTTGGCTCCGTCGATCGTCTCATATTACCGTAATCCTGCGGGAACGGGAAGAAATATAATGAAGATTTATTTTTGCCGGAAAATAACCGGGAGTGAATATGGGTCGTAAAGTACATCCAATTGGTTTTAGATTGAATATTAACAAAACTTGGAAAGGTCGCTGGTTTGCAACGAAAGAAAATTATGTAAACCAACTCCACCAGGATATTACAATTCGTGAAAATATCACTAAAGAGACGAGACGTGCAGCAGTATCTCGTGTAGAAATTGAACGATTTCCTGGAAAAGTGAAGATAATCGTGCAAACCGCAAAACCCGGTGTTTTAATCGGGAAAAAGGGTGAGAATGTTAAACTGCTTCGTAAAAATCTCGAAAGTTTAATAGGGAAAAAAGTAGATCTCGAAATTAAGGAGATTAAAACCCCTGATATCGATGCCTATCTGGTTGCCCAGAATGTCGCAAACCAATTGGAACGTCGGATTAGTTTCTCCCGAGCAATGAAACGGGCTATTCAGCAAGCAATGCGCGCAGGCGCAGAGGGTATCCGAATTCAGGTTGCGGGACGCCTAAGCGGTGCTGAAATGGCACGAACTATCCATATGCGCGAAGGGCGAGTGCCGCGTCAAACTTTCCGAGCGGATATTGATTATGCAGTTGCCGAAGCATTAACGACCTATGGTCGAATCGGCGTGAAAGTCTGGATTTATAAAGGTGAAATTTTGCCTGAAAAAGAAGAAAAAGCAGAAACACCTGATGGTGTTTACGTAAGCAAATAAGAAATAATAGATTTTTTATGCTAACTTGGTTTTGAGAAGAGAGGTTTTCAACAATGTTGATGCCAAAAAGGATTAAATACAGAAAGCAAATGCGAGGTCGCATGAAAGGTAGAGCGACGCGCGGTACAGAGATTAATTTCGGAGTGTATGGATTACAGGCTCTGGAACCCGGATGGATATCTGCTCGCCAGATTGAAGCTGCTCGGCGTGCGATGGTGCGTGCTATGCGTCGTCGTGGGAAGGTATGGATACGGATATTCCCTGACAAGCCGATTACCAAAAGAGCGGCTGAGAGCCGAATGGGTAAGGGTAAAGGTAATGTTGAGTTTTGGGCGGCTGTTGTAAAACCCGGTAGGATTATGTTTGAAGTCGGTGGTGGTGTTTCTGATGAATTTGCAAAGGAAGCATTGCGTTTGGCCTCATATAAATTATCGATAAAGACAAAAATCGTGAGCCGTGAGGTGACAGGAGAAGAAATATGAAAGCAAGTGAGATACGAGTCTTGTCTATAGAGGAAATCGGAGCACGATTGGAAGAGGCGCGTGAGGAATTAATGAACCTGAGATTTCAGCAGGCAACTGGTGAGTTGGTTGATACATCGCGACTTCATTATACGAAGAGATTAATCGCTCGTTTGCTTACAATCTTGCAGGAACGCGAGCAAGCGGAAGCAATGGAAGGTGAAGCATGAATAATCGACGACGATTAACCGGTGTTGTGGTGAGCGATAAGATGCAGAAAACAGTTGTTGTTCAAGTTACTCGAACTTATCGACATCACTTATATAAAAAAGTAATTGCCGCGCATAAACGCTACAAAGCGCATGATGAATTTAATTGCCGCGAAGGTGACCGTGTGAAAATTGTGGAAAGTCATCCTATCTCACGTCATAAGCGATGGGTAGTCGAAGAGATCCTTGAGCGTGCAGCAGGCGGCGAGAAAGAAATCGAAGAAGGCGCGGAGGTGATGCAATGATCCAGCAGGAATCTCGCGTGAAGGTTGCTGATAATACTGGCGCACGTGAAATACTGGTCATTCATGTCTCGGGTGGTTCAAGGAGAAAATACGCTCGTGTCGGTGATGTTGTTGTTGCAACAGTAAAACTGGCTACTCCGCATGGTGCAGTGAAAAAAAGCGAGATCGTTCGGGCAGTTGTTGTGAGAACATCTAAGGGATGGCGCCGTGAGGATGGTTCGTATATCCGATTTGATGATAATGCTGTTGTGATCCTTGATGCGGATACCCGGAATCCAAGAGGAACCCGTATTTTTGGCCCGGTGGCTCGTGAGCTACGAGAAAGAGGGTATATGAAGATTGTGTCCTTAGCACCTGAGGCTCTATAACGAGAATGAATGAAATAGGAGCAAGAACCGTGAAAGTGAAGATACGAAAAGGTGATATCGTTGAAGTGATTAATGGACGCTTCGAAGACAAAGGGAAACGCGGTGAGGTCATCAAGGTTTTGCCTAAACATCGGCGGGTCACTGTGCAGGGTGTCAATATTAGAAAGAAACACCAAAGTCAGGTACAGACACAAGGACGTACTTTGAACCCAGGCATTATTGAATTCGAAGGCACTATTGATATCTCGAATGTTATGCTGGTATGCCCAAAGTGTGATGAAGTTACACGTGTTGGCATTCAGCGTGAAGAAGGAGAAGTGCACCGAGTGTGTAAAAAGTGCGGCGCATTAATCGATTGAGAATGATGAGAGTGGAATGATGAATAATTTGGTAGAGGAGCGTTACAAAAACGAAGCCGTACCCACCTTGATGGATATTTTTAAGTATAAGAGTGTCATGCAGGTGCCACGTATTGAGAAGGTTGTCGTCAATATTGGGGTGGGGGAGGCTTTGGATAATGCAAAAGCATTAGACGCAGCGGTTGGGGATCTCGAGAAAATCACCGGACAGCATCCTGTTATTACAAAAGCACGTAAAAGTATTGCGAACTTCAAATTACGTGAGGGACGGTCAATAGGTGTAAAGGTGACCCTACGAGGTAAGCGGATGTGGTGCTTTTTGGATAGATTAATGGATGTGGCACTTCCCCGTGTTCGAGACTTTCGAGGTGTTTCGCCGAACTCCTTTGATGGGCGAGGTAATTACACTTTGGGTCTCAGGGAACAGTTAGTCTTTCCAGAAATAGATTATGACAAAATTGACAAAGTTCGTGGTATGGAAGTAACTATTGTAACTACGGCACAAACCGATGAAGAAGGAAGACGATTGTTATCTTCGCTGGGAATGCCGTTTAGGAAGGAAGGTTAATTAATGTCGAAGAAGTGTATGCCGATTAGAGAGACTCGCAGAAAATATAAAACGAGAGTACGCAATCGTTGTAAACGTTGTGGTCGTCCGCGTGGTTATATACGCCGTTTTGGTTTGTGTCGGATATGTTTCCGAGAACTTGCACTAAAGGGAGAAATCCCTGGTGTGGTTAAGTCTTCCTGGTAGGCTGTGGAGGTTGATGAATGAGTGTTAGTGATCCTATTGCAGATATGCTGACTCGCATCCGTAATTCAGTTATGGTTGGGAATAACGTGACTGGAATGCCTAGTTCTAAAATGAAGGTTGCGATCGCGAAAATATTGAAAGAGGAAGGGTACATCTCGAATTATGAGGTGGTTAATGGAGCACACCCTGAACATAAAATATTAAGAATCCGGTTAAAATACGTTGGAGAGCGCCGACATCGTCAGGCTGTTCTTAGTGGTATTGAACGTGTAAGCAAACCAGGCAGACGAGTATATTCAGGTAAGCGAGAGATTCCCTGGGTTTTGTCTGGATTGGGAATTGCGATTATCTCTACTCCCAAAGGGGTTATGACTGGTCAACGTGCCAGGAAATTGGGTTTAGGCGGAGAGGTTATTTGTAAAGTCTGGTAAAAAAGATACCTTGGGTGTTGATAATATGAAATCTATTACTATTAATAATAACGCCTTAGGCAACAGGAGGTAAAACTGTGTCACGAATTGGACGATTACCAGTAGAAGTGCCACAGGGTGTGAATATAAAAATCAAGGGATCTAATGTGCGTGTAAAAGGGCCAAAGGGATTGTTAGAACACACTTTCCCGGCGTCGATGAAAATTTCTTTCAAAGATGGCGTTGTGACAGTAGAACGTCCTTCTGATGCTCATGAACATCGTGCATTACATGGTATGACCCGGGCTTTGATCAATAATATGGTCGTTGGTGTAAGTAAAGGCTTCGAAAAGATATTGGAGATTAATGGAGTCGGTTACCGAGCCGAACTGAGCGGGAAAAAGTTGATCCTGAATGTTGGTTACTCACATCCAGTTGAGTTCGAACCCCCGGAGGGCATTTCATTCGATGTGGACTCCCGTGGTCGGCAAATAAAGGTTCAGGGATATGACAAAGCACTTGTCGGGCAAATTGCTGCAGATATTCGCAAAGTTCGCCCACCGGAACCTTATAAAGGCAAAGGTATTAAATATATTGATGAAAGAATCCGCCGAAAGGCAGGAAAAGCAGGTAAGGTGTAGCATATGGCTAAGAAGAAAACTCGTTATGCTGCTCGAATAATGCGGCACCGTCGAGTGCGTAAACACATTGTCGGGTTCCCGGAACGCCCTCGATTGAACGTGTTCCGCAGTCTAAATGAAATCTATGCTCAGGTCATCGATGATCAAGCAGGGCATACGCTTGCGTCTGCATCGTCAATTGATAAAGAGTTGCGCTCAAAGATGAGCGGTTTAACAAAGAAACAACAGGCACACCTAGTGGGTGAGAAAATTGCTGAACGGGCAAAGGCTGTAGGAGTTGACAGTGTAGTTTTCGACCGTGCTGGTTACCGTTACATTGGGAGAATCAAAGCCTTAGCAGAAGGCGCCCGTGAAAGTGGATTAAAGTTCTAAACCCCTGGATAGGATAAGGATATGGCGAATTATCAAAAAAAGGATTTTGAGAAAGAGTTTGACGAGCGCGTCATAGAGATCAATCGTGTCGCTAAAGTTGTAAAAGGTGGGCGTAGATTTTCATTTCGCGTAACTATGGTTGTAGGAGACAATGGCGGAAGTGTTGGTATGGGCGTTGGTAAAGCAAATTCTGTTCCTGATGCAATTCGGAAAGCCACGGAAAAGGCAAAAAGGAATATGCACCGAATAAATATGTTCCATTCGACTATTCCGCATGAAGTGATTGGTAAGGTGAGCGGCGCGAAGATATTATTGAAACCTGCTTCGCCAGGAACAGGGGTTATCGCTGCCGGTGGTGTACGCGCTGTTTTGGAAGCAGCAGGTATTTCGGATATATTGACGAAATCATTAGGAAGTAGTAATGCATTAAACATTGTTTCTGCAACATTAAAAGCGTTGGATCAGCTGAAAGCCCCTAAGGAAGAGTCTGCACGTCGTGGTAAGGATGTGCAGGAACTATTACCGTTTTGGAAGCGTGGAAAGTAGCATGGCTAGGAAAAAGAAAACCGATAAAATAATTAAGGTAACTTTAGTAAAAAGCCCAATTGGTTATACAAAGCGTCAAAAATCTACCGTACGAGCATTAGGTTTGAGTCGTATGAATCAAACTGTTGAACATTTGGATAGCGCGGTGTTGCGCGGTATGCTTGCGAAAGTTAGTCATCTCGTTCGGGTTGAAGAGTAGGCAGGATGAACAAATGAAACTACATGATTTGAAACCTAATGAAGGATCGAAGAAAAAACGAAAGAGAGTCGGGCGTGGTATTTCGGCTGGACAAGGGAAAACGGCTGGTCGAGGGATAAAGGGACAAGGTGCACGCGCCGGCGGAGGAACACCTCTGTATCATCAAGGCGGAAACTTACCTTTCTTCCGACGATTACCTTTTAAGAGAGGTTTCTCTCCGATTAATCGGGTCGAATATAACGAGGTTAATCTTGATCAATTGGTCGGTTTTAGAGCGAATAGTAAGGTGACACCTGAAACTCTAATGAAGGCAAGGTTGCTTCGTGATGCTCGAAAACCGGTCGTTATCTTAGGGCGCGGTGAGATTAAAAAAGCATTGAAAGTTCAGGCTCATCGTGTGACGAAGGGTGCTCGCGAGAAGATCGAGGCTGCTGGTGGCAGCGTTGAACTCATTGAATTGTAGGATGGTATAAGGAGTCTTAAATGAAGCGGTCTGCTTGGCGATATTTATGGACAGCACGTGATGTCCGCCGTAAATTATTGATTACCGTAGGATTGCTTGTGCTCTACCGATTTGTAGCGCATGTGCCTATTCCGGGAGTTGATCGAGAACTTCTAGCGCAATTGATGGCGGGGGGGGGTGCTTCCGGAACATTAGTAGGCATTTTAGATATGCTTTCGGGTGGTACAGTTTCTAATTTCTCTGTACTAGCAATGGGAGTGTATCCATATATTACTGCCCAAATTATTTTGCAATTAGCAGTGCCCATTATCCCTGCTCTTCAAAGACGGATGGAGGATGATCCGCGAGAAGGGCAAAAATGGATGGAGAAGTGGACATATATTCTTGCTGTTCCAATGGCTGCATTGCAAGCAGTTGGTCAGATAAGAATCTTTGGTGGACTAGCAGGTGGTCAAATCATTAAGAACTTTGGTTTCAGCGGTGCTAATTTAATACCATCTTTGGCAATTGTCATTAGTATGACAGCAGGTACAATGTTTGCTATTTGGTTGGGAGAATTAATATCTGAATATGGTATTCGTAATCAAGGTCTTTCGCTTCTAATTTTTGCGGGTATCGTGGCTCGTATTCCAACGAACTTTGCCAGACTGATGAGTGATCAGCAAAATCGCTGGTTTATCTTAGCGTTCATTATTGGTTTAACAACGCTGATTATTTTTGCTATTGTCTTTGTACAACAAGGTCAACGAAATGTACCAGTGATGTACCCAGGAAGACGGGTTGGAAACCGTATGTCTATGCCAGTTAAAGGAACACTACCACTGCGCGTGAACATGGCTGGTATGATCCCGTTAATCTTTGCGCAGTCATTGCTGGCGTTTCCGGCAATACTTGCGAGTTTCTTCACGGATTCGCAAGTAGCATGGGTTGCGAATATTGCCCAAGGAATTCAGACTACTTTTAGCGGTACTGGTTTTTGGTACTATATGTTCTATTTTACGATGGTAGTTGGTTTTACATTCTTTTATACAGATGTCCTGTTTGCTCAACAGAATTATGGTGAAAACCTTAAACGAGCGGGTGCTCAGATTCCTGGGGTGAGTAGAGGACAGCCAACCCAAAGGTATCTGACAAAAGTATTAAGGAGGATTACATTCCCGGGTGCGTTTTTCCTTGGTGTTGTGGCTATTATTCCTTACTTAGTAAGTTTAGTATTACCTCTCGGTCGAAACACGGGTGTTTTGTTGATATCCTCAGCAGGGTTGTTGATCGTCGTCGGCGTTGTGCGTGATACATTCTTCACAATTGATGCTGAGTTAAAGTTGCATGGCTATGATGACACTCTTCTTGTTCGATAGGGAATGGTAAGGGAATGGGTTTCGAGTCAATTATGGCGATTTACATCGTGCTTCTTGGTCCTCCTGGCGCTGGGAAAGGGACGCAGGCAAAAATAATTTCTGAAAAAATGTTTTTGCCTCACATTTCTTCAGGCGAAATTTTCCGAGAGAACCTAAGTAAAAAAACTGAACTAGGAAATTTGGCTAGAAAGTACATAAATCGAGGTGAATTAGTCCCTGACGATATTACGACTGGAATGATAAAAAAACGTCTTAGCCGGGATGATTGCCGAAATGGGGCTTTGCTTGATGGATTTCCTAGGACAGTATCGCAAGCCAATTCTTTTGATGAATTTCTTGCAATAGATCATAAGAAGGTTAATGTAGTACCTTACATTAAGGTATCCGATGAAATCCTGATTGAAAGACTTACCGGGCGGTGGACATGTCCAGTATGTGGTCATGTTTACCATGAGAAGTTTAATCCTCCTCAAAAACCGGGAATATGCGATTTTGATGGTTCGGATTTGTATCAGCGCGATGATGATAAACTGGAAACAGTTCAAAATAGAATTCGTGTTTACATAAATCAAACGCAACCATTAATTGATTATTATAGGAATAAAGGTGTGTTGGTAGAGATTAATGGTGAAAATAACATACAGATGGTTACTGAAGAACTGCTTACAGCGATACAGGAGCGAATAGCATGATGGGTTTGGGTCGCTCTGTTATACTAAAAACACCGGAAGAAATAAAGATTATGCGCGAGGCAGGTCGAATTAATGCACTTGCACTGGACGCTGTAAGAAAAGCAATTGAACCCGGAATCACTACGGCTGAGTTGGACAGTATTGCTGAGAAAGTAATTCACAAACATGGCGGAATATCCACCTTTAAGGGATATCCGGGTCCATATCCATACCCTGCCACAATAACTGTAAGTATCAATGATGAACTTGTTCATGGGATACCGGGTAACCGAAAATTAAAGGAAGGGGATGTGGTATCCATAGATTGTGGAACGACTTATAAGGGTTTTGTTGGTGATTCGGCGTTTTCGATGTGCGTGGGTCATGCCTCGCATGAGGCTCAACAAATTGTTAATGTGGCTGAAGAAGCATTTTTTAAAGGCTTTGAGAACATGGTTGCTGGTAAGCACATTGGAGATATCTCTTCAGCAATACAAACTTATGTCGAAGGATATGGATACCATGTGCCGCGAGAATACACAGGACATGGAGTAGGTCGCCAAATGCATGAAGCCCCGCAAGTCCCAAATTATGGACTTCCAGGACATGGCATGATCTTAAGATCTGGAATGACCTTAGCAGTAGAACCAATGATATTAGCGGGTACATTTCGTACCCATGTGCTCCCGGATCAGTGGACAGTGGTTTCGGCTGATGGCTCGTTAACGTCCCATTTTGAGCATTCAATTGCAATAACTGAAAATGGTCCGATTATATTGACAGATTTGGTTGGTTGAACAATACCTGGACGGAAACTATATGGATAGGTATAATAGTAATTTTGGTTGAAATAATTATTTCTTATGGTGAATATAGGAGCGTAAGTTATGAAAGTATCAGCATCAGTAAAGAAGCGTTGCTCTAAATGCAAGATTGTGAGACGCAAAGGTAGGGTTTATGTTATCTGTGAAAACCCAAAACATAAACAACGACAAGGATAGAAAATAATGGCACGTATTGAGGGTGTAGATTTACCGCGAGACAAACATATAGAAATTGGATTGACATATATTTATGGCATTGGTCGTCCGCGCGCTAGGAAGATATTGGCTGCAACGGATATCGACCCAAATATCAGAGTAAAAGACTTAACTACCGACCAAGTATCAAAAATGCGTGAGTTTATCACCCAAAATTATAAGATTGAGGGTGACCTGCGCAGAGAGGTGCAAATGCACATAAAGCGCTTGATCGAGATTGGAAGTTATCGTGGCTTACGCCATCGCAGGAATTTGCCTGTCCGAGGGCAACGAACTCGAACAAATGCAAGAACGCGAAAAGGTCCTAAAAAGACAGTGGCAGGTCGAGGTAGGCGGAGATCTGCCAAGAAGAAATAGTGGTGTTTTAGTACCCATGATTTATCCTGTATTCCAGGTGATGGGGAATATACCAACAAACCCGGTAAGGAATCCTTCCTCTCCTGTGGCTGACCGGCTTGAGGTATAAGAAATTATGATGATAGCGTTTAACCAAGAAATAATATAACAATTTGTGCGAGGGAATATGGCTCAGAAAGCACGATCATCGCACCGCAAAAGTGGTGCAAAAAAAGCAAAGCGTATGTTGTCCTCAGGGCAGATACACATATATGCTACGTTTAATAATACAATCATTACGGTCACTGATAAACAGGGAAATACTGTTTGTTGGGGTAGTGCAGGATCAGTTGGTTTTAAAGGATCCCGAAAGAGCACACCATTTGCAGCAAGACTAGCAACTGAGCAGGCTGTTAAGAAAGCTATGGGTATGGGCTTACAAGAAGCGGATATATTTGTGAAAGGCCCTGGTCCAGGTCGTGATGCTGCGATTCGTGCTATTCAGGCATTAGGCTTGAAAGTGAATTCAATCAGTGATGTGACTCCTGTGCCACACAATGGTTGCCGACCCCCCAAGAAACGACGTGTATAAAAAAATTGAAAGATTAGAGGAAGAAATATGGGAAAATATCGTGGGCCTGTCTGTAAATTGTGCCGGCGAGAAGGCGAAAAATTGTTTTTGAAGGGAGAACGTTGTTTTACGGCGAAATGTTCGTTTGACCGACGTGGTTATCCCCCAGGAGAACATGGAGCTAGTGCGCAATATCGCCGCCGAAGAGAATCAGACTATGCTCGTCAGTTACGTGCAAAACAGAAAGCGCGCCGAGTTTATGGCGTGATGGACAGACAATTTCGCCGATACTACGATGTTGCTTTACAACGCAGAGGGTTAACGGGTTTAAACTTGTTGCAGATATTGGAGTCCCGTTTGGATAATTTGGTTTATAAACTTGGGTTTGCCCAAAGTCGGTCACAAGCCCGTTTACTTGTTACCCATGGGCATTTCAATGTTAATGGTCGTCGTACGGATGTGCCATCGATGTTACTCACAATCGGTGACCAGATTTCCGTTCGGGAAGGTTCTCGTAATCGGACTTATTTTAAAAACCTTCGTTCTTTATTAGAAGACCACTCTGTCCCCAACTGGTTGAGCCTGGATGCAAAGAATCTTTCTGGATCAATACTTCGTTTTCCAGAAAGAATTGAAGTCGAAGGGAATCTTAACGAGCAATTGATCGTTGAATATTATTCACGGCGATAGCCTGTTTATGGTAACAATGAAACATAAGGAAACTACTAAGAAACTAGTGGAAAGGGTGAACCGTGTTTGGTTTGAGTAATATGGTAACGCCAAAAATTGAACGAGAAGCAGAGTCTCGAAATTACGGCAAATTTATAATTAGCCCCTTGGAACATGGTTATGGGATCACCTTGGGAAACGCGATACGACGTACTCTTTTGTCATCGTTAGAGGGCACAGCGGTTACATCGGTGCGTATCTCAGACGTGATGCATGAATTTAGCGAGATTGAAGGGGTCAAGGAAGATGTAATCAGGGTGATGTTGCAACTGAAACAATTAAAAATGAAATTGTTCGGAACTGACATTGCTCGGATGCATTTAGAAGTTCGTGGCTCGGGTGTTGTGACAGCGGCTGATATCATTGCTCCTCCTGAGGTAGAGATCGTTAATCCGGATTTATACTTATTTACCGTTGACAGTCGAGAAATTCCTCTTGAGATTGAAATGACAGTTGAACGAGGGCTAGGATACTCGCCTGCTCAAGAACGGAATGGAGCGATGCCAATAGGTGAACTTCCCGTTGACGCAATTTTCAGTCCTGTGCTTCGGGTAAATTGGAATGTTGGTTCGGCTCGGGTTGGACAGAGCACAAATTATGACCGTTTGGTTATGGAAATCTGGACAGATGGAACAATTCAACCTGAAGAAGCATTAAGTTTAAGTGCGGGAATACTTATTGACCATCTGCGGGGTCTCGCGGGAGTGAGTGAGGAATCACTTACTGCTGTTACGGAAGAAGTGGAAGAAACTAATCGTTTAACTAGCGAGATGATTGAAACACCAATTGAAAACCTGGATTTATCTGTGCGTGTCTTCAACTCGCTCAAGCGTACTGGTATTACAACAGTTGGTGAAGTATTGGATTTGCTGGAAAAAGGGGATGACGCTGTCTTGTCGATTAGAAATTTTGGCGAGAAGAGTTTGCGCGAATTACAGCAGAAGATGAAAGAAAAAGGCTATCTGGAAGATGAAGATGATGAAGATGAATCCGAAGTGGAGTAATAGTGATGCGTCATAAAATTGCAGGGAAAAGACTTAATCGAAGTAAAGATCAACGCATCGCCTTACGCAAGAATTTAGTGAAGCAGTTGTTCGAGCATGAACGGATAAAAACAACGCGAGCGAAGGCGACTGCTGTACGTGGTCAAGCAGAAAAATTGATTACTTTAGCAAAACGAGGTAATGCTGCGGAAGGCGCTGAAGTAGTTCATACACACCGCTTGGCGGCTGCAAGAATAAATGATAATGAAATTGTCAAGAAACTATTTGAGGACATTGCGCCTCGGTTTGAGAATCGTAAAGGTGGCTATACTCGAATAATTAAATTGGGGCCCCGTTTAGGTGATTCAGCAGAATTAGTCATTTTGGAGTTGGTTGAAGAATAATATTACTTTTGAAGATCGCGGCAGTAGTCGCAAATTATGGCACTTTACAAAGTTATACTTTCATATGATGGTACCGAGTTTCATGGATCACAGCGACAGGCTGTAAAACGCACTGTACAAGGTGTTGTTGAGGAAACCCTTTGTGAACTTGGATGGATTGGTAATTCCGTCCTTTTTGCTGGCAGGACTGATTCTGGTGTACATGCTTCTGGGCAAGTGATTGCGTTTAGGCTTGATTGGAAACATCCGGATGGGAATTTATTAAGGGCATTGAACGCTTTGCTTCCACATGATGTGGCAGCCCGAGATATATCGCAAATGCCAGAGAGTTTCCACCCACGCTTTGATGCAATCGCCAGAACTTATCATTATCAAATTGACTGTGAGCCATTACGTAACCCTTTGCAGGATAGATACAGTTGGAAAGTTTGGCCTGATATTGATTACGTCCTGGTACAAAAAACTGCGAAACTCATCCCCGGGAGGAAAGATTTTGGGGCATTCGGACGTCCAATGAAGCCTGGGGGTGCGACTATACGTGAAGTGTATCGAGCGGTATGGCATAAGGATGGAACCCGTTTTAGATTCGAAATTATAGCCAATGCGTTTTTGTATCATATGGTACGCCATTTGGTGTTTACTCAGGTGTCTGTAGGACAGGGAAAGATAACAATTGATGAATTTGCTCGATATTTACAAGAGCCAAATTTTTCAACTGCCCAAGGTTTAGCCCCCCCCCACGGACTTAATCTTAAAGAAGTGCTGTATACAAAGGATAAATTAATTAAATAATTAGAAGAAGATTTGATGGAAACCACGAATAGGTTATACAATCCATCAGAAAATTTGAGAGGTTGAACGTGCATAAAACGTATTATCCAAAAAAAGACGAAATATCCCGGGACTGGGTTCTAGTTGATGCAAATGATCAAACGCTCGGGCGATTGGCGACAAAGATTTCCACGCTTTTGCTTGGAAAACATAAACCCAATTTCACACCAGGTGTCGAGATGGGAGATTTTGTTATCGTTGTTAATGCTGAGCGCATTCGCGTTACCGGAAATAAAATGGAAGATAAAATTTATTATCGGCATTCAAGATATCCGGGTGGGCTTAAGGAAATTACTCTTCGAGAACAATTAATAAAACACCCTGAACGTGTGATACAAAGTGCGGTTAAGGGTATGTTACGAAACAATCGAATGCGACGTTCTTTGATGAGAAATTTAAAAATTTATGCGGGTCCTAATCATCCTCATGATGCCCAAAAGCCTAAACCCATTGAAGAAGTATTAAATTACGAAAATAATTAATCTGGAATATATAGTACGATGTAAGGAGTTAAGATGGCACAGTATTTTGAAGGTATAGGTCGGAGAAAAGAGAGCACTGCACGTGTACGAATTATGACCGGTTCAGGTCAATTTATTGTAAATAATAAGCAATTTGAAGAATATTTCACACGTCTGGGCGATATTCAATCAATTGATATACCGTTTATTGCAGTAGGTCAATCTCGCGATACATTTGACATTTCCGTATTGGTAAAGGGAGGCGGGGTGACAGGGCAGACAGATGCTGTCAAACTAGGAATTTCCAGGGCTTTGCTCAAGATGAATCCCGAACTTAGACCAACATTACGAAAGGCTGGTTGTCTCACACGAGATCCACGGGTGAAAGAGAGAAAGAAACCAGGACTGAAACGCGCTCGAAAAGCACCAACTTACACGAAGCGCTGATTTCAAGAAGTGCTATATTCCACGCATAAAATACGCGGAGGATTGTTTGGGACTTTTCCAAATCCTCCGCGTTATTACATTAGTAATCTGATAGAGTTATGAAAAATCGATCAATGAACGATAAGATAAACCATCAGGGTAGAATTTTGATTTTGGGTTTGGGTCCAGGCGATCCTGCGTCTTTAACATGCAAAGCCTGGCAAATAATTAAAGAAGCGGATGAAATTTATGTCCGCACCGGAACCCATCCAACATTAGTGGGTATTCCAGAACATGTTCAAATACACGCTTTCGATTATCTTTATGAAGCAGAAAATGATTTCCAAAAAGTATATAGAAATATTGTTGATAAAATCATACAAATGGGAAGAAGGGGAGAACAAGTGATTTATGCTGTGCCAGGACATCCTCTCGTGGCTGAGGCAACAACCCCTGCGATAATTAAGCGTGCGCGATGGGAAGGAATTCCTGTTGAAATAATCGATGGGCTCAGTTTTTTGGAGCCGGCATTAAGCGCTTTGGAAATAGATGTATTACCCCATATGTCGATTGTAGATGCATTTGAATTGGCGGAAGGACATTTTCCGCAATTTCCTCCGAATACGCCTGCGATTATCGCACAGATTTACTCGAAGGCTATTGCATCCCATGTAAAATTGACATTAATGGCTATCTATCCTGATAGTCACCCGGTAAAGTATGTTCATTCAGCGGGAACGGATCAGATGCTTGTCGAGGATATTCTGTTATACCAAATCGATCGAAGCGAAAATATCGGGAATTTATCACTGCTGTATCTTCCACCGTTAGGTGAGGCAACTTCATTGGAATCGTTTCAAGAAATTGTGGCACATCTTCGAGCGCCTAATGGCTGTCCGTGGGATCGTGAACAAACGCACCAATCTTTAAGACCAAATTTATTAGAAGAAACATATGAAGTGTTGGCTGCTATTGATGCAGATGATCCTATTGCAATGCAAGAAGAATTAGGTGATTTGCTATTACATATAGTCCTCCATGCTCAAATTGCAAGTGAGTATGGAGAATTTACACTCTCGGATGTTATTCGAGGTATCCATCAAAAAATAGTTAGGCGGCACCCCCAAGTTTTTGGAGATTTAGAATTGAATGATATTGGAGAAGTGATTAAGAATTGGGAGAAGTTAAAAGCCAAGGAGAGAAAGGAAAACGGGCATCCAGAGAAGGGTTTGTTAGATGGGATTTCTGTTGCTTTACCAGCGTTAGTACAGGCAGAGGTTTATCAGGAACGCGCTGCTCGAGTAGGATTTGATTGGAAGGATATATCCGGTGTAATTGATAAGATTAATGAAGAAGTAGAGGAAATACGAACTGCTGAGACTGATGACGAAAAGGCTCAAGAAATTGGGGATTTAATATTTGCAATTGTCAATTTAACTCGATGGTATAAAATAGATGCTGAAAGTGCTTTAAGGGAAGCAAACTTAAGGTTTAAAAAGAGATTTTCATTTATCGAGAATTATGCAAGGAAACACGGAAAGCAAGTTGCTGACTTGACCTTTGATGAAATGGAAGCACTATGGCAGCAGGCAAAAGAATGCGTATGATTTGTACGGTAAACAAGACGAGATAGGTTTGCAAATAACCTATCTCGTATTCTATTTAAATGTAATTGAGTTTACCCACCGCTGATAATATTCCCGAGGATATTACCACCTAATCCAGCAACTCCTTTTTGCTCGCCGGTTTGTTTGAATCGAGCAGCAGCCAAGATTCGATCTGCTAATCGAGAAAAAGGTAAACTTTGAAGGTATACTTTCCCTGGACCGGTTAATGTTGCGAGGAATAAACCCTCACCACCGAACAGGGCGTTCTTGAATCCACCAATGAATTTAATATCGTACCTTACTGAGGGGGCAAACGCGACAAGACAACCTGTATCAACACGCAGCATTTCGCCATTGGCTAAATCCTTTTCTACGATTGTTCCTCCTGCATGAACGAAAGCCATTCCATCTCCATCAAGGCGTTGAAGGATGAAACCCTCACCACCGAAAATTCCGGTTCCCAAGCGTTTGGTGAATGTTACGTTGATTTCAATGCCTTGGGCAGCACATAGAAAGCCATCTTTTTGAACGATAAAACTACCGCCAAATGTGGATAAATCTAAAGGTATGATTTTGCCAGGATAAGGAGCGGCAAAGGCAACATGCTGTTTACCCTTACCTCTGTTGAAGAAGGATGTGATGAAAAAGGATTCACCGGTGATCATTCTTTTCAATCCCTTAAAAACACCTCCACCAGTACCTGTCTGCATCTCGATACCATTTTCCATATACATCATGGTACCCGCTTCCGCTCGAACAGCCTCTCCTGGGTCTAATTCGATTTCAACTAATTGTAAGTCGTCCCCAATGATTGTATGGTCAATTACATCACTCATGTTTTATCTCCTTATAAAAACAAAATTCTAAAATAGAAGTTAATATTGTACTATGATTTACTTTTATCTATCACCAATTAAAAATATTTATGTTGAATGAATTTGTCGCAGCGATTAAATACAACTATTACCAACCCAAGTAGGAATAATCCCTGCAGAGAGCAATAGAGATAAGCAGATTAAGTAATTAAGGCTGTTTTTCTCTTAGATTGCAGGATAGAGACAATAATCAGAAAAATCGGAAGAAATCCTGCAGTAAATTGATTAAGGATAGTTAGAAGCGAAATGCTTACAGGATATTCCAGACGTTGTTATTTTCCAGGAATATCCTGCAGGTATTGTTTATGAAAATATTATTGGTGCAACCTATTTGAGATAGTTATCAAACCAATGTTTAATGTGATTCAGTCTAACAATTCTTCGATCTGTACGTCCGACTCGAGATATGCCGTGTGGTTCTTCAGGAAAACGAATCATTTTCGTATCAACCCCAAGGGTTTTCAAAGCGACGAATGCTTGTTCTCCCTGCTCGATAGGGCAGCGGTGGTCTTGTTCGCTATGGATAATCATTGTTGGTGTCTTTGCATTTCCAATGTATTTCATGGGAGAATGTTTCCAGGTATTTTCGAAATCTTCCCATGGCGGCTTGTCATTAATGACTTGTTGAAAGACCCAGTTCATATCGCTTGATCCCCACATGCTAATGAGATTGCTAACCACTCGTTGCGCAACTGCAGCCTTGAAGCGTTGTGTGTGCCCTATGATCCATAAGGTCATATATCCGCCATAACTACCTCCTGTCACCCCCATACGTTCTTTGTCTATGTATGGTTTCTTGGAAATTAAATCGACCCAAGCCATCAGATCAGCGTAGTCTTTGTTCCCCCAATCACCCCAGATGGCTTTAGCGTGTTTTTCGCCATAGCCTTGTCCACCACGTGGATTACAGAAGTGAACGACATAGCCTTGAGCTGCTAGGAAGTAAAATTCATGCATGAAGAAATACCCATATTGAACGAGGGGTCCTCCATGAATCTCGAAAATAGATGGATATTTTTTTCGAGGGTCGAAACCTGGAGGTTTCAATATCCATCCTTGGATATCATTGTTATCTGCACCCTTTGTCCAAATTTCTTCAATTTCACCAAGATCCAGATTTTGGAAGATACGCCGATTTATGTGGGTAAGTTGTTTCACTTGTGGATTGGACATCTCCCGAAGGAAAATTTGACCTGGGTCACTCATACTTCCCCAGAAATAAGCGATATGTTTGTGGGATTTATCAAAAGAATAGACGCCAACAACACCATTGCCACTAACTTCTTCTCGTAGATCTTGCCCTTTTAGGTCGATAGAGAACAGGCTGGTATTACCATGTTTTGATATATGGAAAAACAACCTATTATTTTCAGTTGACCATGATGGAGGCGTTAATGCCGCAGCACCGCCGTTTAGATCATTTATAGTTGATTGCCCAACGTGGAAGTCAAATTGTGCGGTGAGATTGATTGCGGGTTTAGACCCATCTACGGGAACAATCCAAACATTGTTGTTTTTCCACCAATCGCTTTTACCCTCTCGTCCGATATAAGCAATCCAATGGTCGTCTCTTGAAAATTTTGGTAGTTGCTTCGGGCCCAGAGGGGTAATGATCTTTTTTAACTCACCACCTTTTGATGGAATGATGAATAAGTCAATTACATCGGGTTCTAAATCTGGATTTGTGGTTCTATTAGATGCAAATACAATCCATTTTCCATCGGAGGAGTAACTAGGTTGTTCTTCATCATGGATATTCCCATCCGTTAATTGTTTACCGCGTCCAGTTCTCGCATTGATGGTCCAAATATGCCACCTTTCTTTCGGAAGGAATCCATATCCATCGAATTTATAAAAGACCCTATCAATTTCTCGTTGGACGATTCCTAACTTTTTCTTCTTCTCGTTCTTTTCTCTTTCTATGGCGTCCTTATCTTTTTTGCGGAATTGACATAGGATATATTTGCTGTCTGGGGACCATGATAACGAACCGAATTCCCCCTGCATTGATGTCAATGGCTTTGCTTCGCCACCTTGAGAGGGAATTAAATATATTTGGAATTGTTTTTCATTCTTCCGATTTGAGAGAAATAATATTTGTTTCCCATCAGGTGACCAACTCGGCGTTCGGTCGACTTGATCGCCAAAAGTAAACTGACGTGGTGCCCCATGATCCGTTGAAACAATCCACAGGTTACTATATTTTTTCTCGGTTTTCTTATCTACACGTTGCAAAGCATAAATTACAGTTTTCCCATTGGGGGAGATTTGAAGATCAGAGATTAATTCGGAACGATAAAGGTCTTCTGCTTTAATTCGTTGTTTAGTTGACATTGTGTGCTCCTGTATAATGGTTATTATTGAAGTGGTTCGAATTTCGCAGTGAAGTGTCGAAGTAGTTTGGGGGCATAAGTTATCCGATACCCCTTGATTTTTTCTTTGTAGGATTTTATCTCTTTCATAACTTCGACAACATAATCTAAATGGCTTTGCGTATAAACACGTCTTGGAATTGCGAGTCGAACAAGTTCTAATTTTGGAAAGATCGTTTCACCGGTGTCAGGATCCTTATAAGCAAATGCTACAGAACCGATTTCAACTGCTCGGATACCCCCGACTCGATACAATTCAATGGTTAGGGCTTGACCAGGAAACTCAGTTTGAGGAATATGCGGCAAAAAAGTTCCTGCGTCAATATATACAGCATGTCCGCCAGGGGGTTGGATGATAGGAATACCTTCTTCGATGAATCTATCAGCAAGATATTTTGTCTGCCCAATGCGATAAGCCAGGTAATCCTCTTCTAGTCCCTCTTTTAATCCAACAGCCATAGCATCTAGGTCGCGACCAGCAAGCCCGCCATAAGTAGGGAAACCTTCCCGCAAGATCAATTCATTTTTTACGCTTTGGAATAGGGATTCGTCGTTCATTGC
>DUEG01000019.1 GCA_011176615.1 Anaerolineae bacterium
TATTTTGCTACTCGTTCCGATCTCGCGGGTGCGCCAGTCTTAATCTGACCCATATTAAGCGCTACGACCAAATCGGCAATCGTCGTATCTTCAGTTTCTCCCGAACGATGGGATGTGACCGTGTTCCATCCAGCACGAGTGCAAGTATCAACCGCCATAATTGTTTCGGTTAAGGTTCCTATTTGGTTGAGCTTCACCAAAAGGGCATTTGCAGCTTTTTCTCTGATTCCCCGTAGAACGCGTTCGGTATTCGTCACCAACAAATCATCCCCGACAATCTGGATTTTGTCACCGAGTTCCTTTTCCATCAATACCCAACCGTTCCAATCATCCTGAGCAAGCCCATCCTCAAGGGAAACAATCGGGTATTGCTCAACCCAACTCTTCCAGAATTCTACCATCTGCGCGCTTGTTAGTTTCTTGCCCTCTGTTCTCAAATTATACAAACCGGTTTCTTCTTCAAAGAATTCGGATGCTGCTGGGTCGATAGCTATTGACACTTGTTCACCCGCTTTATAGCCTGCTTTTTCAATGGCTTCAAGGATGACTTCAATCGCTTCTGCATTGGCTTTCAGCGCTGGTGCATAACCGCCTTCGTCGCCCACAAGTGCTGTATAACCGCGCGATTTCAGCACAGTTTTCAACGTATGATAAATCTCAGCGCCCCAACGCAACGCTTCCGCAAAAGTTGGTGCGCCCAAAGGCATGATCATAAATTCTTGGGCGTCTGTTGATTGCCAACCTGTATGAGCGCCACCATTCAAGATATTCATCATCGGGACAGGGAGCACATGTGCATAAACGCCACCAATGTAACGATACAAAGGTAAATCAAGGCTATTTGCTGCCGCTTTGGCAACAGCCAGACTGGTACCGAGAATCGCATTTGCGCCCAGTTTTGATTTGTTTGGAGTCCCATCGAGTTCTATTAACCCTAGATCAATCGCACGTTGTTCGGTTGCATCCCAACCCACCATTGCCTCAGAAATAACTTCATTGACATTATCAACCGCTTTCAAAACGCCTTTTCCGTTATAGCGGGCTTTGTCTCCATCTCGCAATTCTAATGCCTCATGTACTCCTGTTGACGCTCCCGAAGGTACGGCTGCCCGACCCCAACTGCCATCCAACAATGAGACCTCAACTTCGATTGTTGGGTTACCACGAGAATCGAGAATCTCTCTCGCATTGATTGATTCAATAATTGTTGCATCCATGTTTCACCTCTTTAAATTTTTTTTTACCCTATCAAATAATTGATTCGGCAATTTGTCTAATCCTACAAACGCGCTTAAGTATAATCCAACTAGGAAGTCCCTGGAAGGATTGTGTTTTTTTAACTAGGTTATGCCTGCCTTTTTCTTTGCTGCAGTAATGAACCCCTTGAACAAAGGGTGCGGGCGGTTGGGGCGTGAGAGAAATTCAGGATGAAATTGAGTCCCCAGCATGAATGGGTGATCGACTAATTCAGCAATTTCCACCAAACGATTATCTGGGGAAACACCCGAAAATTGCATACCCGCATCTTGCAAAACCTGGCGATACGCATTTTTAAATTCATAGCGATGACGGTGTCGTTCTTGTATAAATTCCTTTTGATAGCACTGTTGAGCAATGGATCCAGGCATTAATTCGCATGGATACAATCCCAACCTCATTGTGCCGCCTTTATCCACAATTGTCACCTGATCTGGCATAAGATCAATAACGGGGTGGGGGGTATCCGGATCAAATTCTGTTGAATTTGCCCGCTCATCCCCAAGAACCTTACGAGCGAATTCGACGACCATCAATTGCATACCTAAACATAGTCCAAGCATCGGTATCTTATGCTCCCGGGCATAGCGAATTGCTTGGATCTTCCCCTCAATGCCTCGAGGCCCAAAACCGCCAGGAATTAGAATCCCGTCCGCTGCCTCAACCAAATCCCAATTCTTATTTTCCTCTAAATCTGAAGAATGTACCCAGGAAATTTCAACTTCTACCTCATCAGCGAAACCTGCATGTTTAAGAGCCTCACGCACACTCAAATAAGCATCGTGCAACTCCACATATTTACCCACTAACGCAATTTTTACAAGCGGTTTGTTCATCTTAATTGAAGAGACAATATGATTCCACTCATCCCAGTTCGGTTGTCCGCTCCCCTTTAAACCCAATTTTTCAATTAAGACATCCCCAATCCCTAACCTTTCCAATAGGAGCGGAACTTCATAGAGAATAGGAGCAGTGACCATTGGAACAACTGCTTCCTTTTCTACATCACAGAAAAGGGCTATTTTATCGCGCAATTCCTCAGCAATTGGATGATCAGCACGAGCGATAATCATATCAGGAGAAATACCAATCGAACGCAGTTCTCGAACAGAATGCTGTGTTGGTTTTGTCTTGAGTTCTTTTGTGGCAGCAATATACGGCAACCATGTGACATGAATATAAAATGTATTTTCCCGTCCAATATCACCCCGCATTTGACGGAGAGCCTCTAAAAAAGGGAGCGATTCAATATCCCCTACAGTACCTCCTACCTCTATCAAAGCAATATCCGCGCCAGTTGTCTCCGGTACAAGTTTAATGCGTTTTTTGATTTCATCAGTGATATGTGGAATAACCTGGATTGTCCCCCCTAGATAATCACCATGCCGTTCTTTTGCAATTACCTCAGCATAAACTTGTCCAGTTGTCACATTGCAAACACGATTAAGACCTGAATCAATAAAACGTTCATAATGACCTAAATCCAAATCCGTTTCTGCACCATCATCTAAAACAAATACCTCTCCATGTTGATAAGGGCTCATCGTTCCCGGATCTACGTTTATGTATGGATCAAGTTTTTGGATAGCCACATTGAACCCATGTACCTTGAGTACTCTGCCAAGAGCAGCAGCGGTAACACCTTTACCAACCGAACTTAGCACGCCACCCGTAATAAATATATATCGCTTATCCACTGACCTCCTCCAAGTCAATCAACATAATTATCATTCCGTATTCACAAAGAGAAATGGGGAGGCTGTTTTAGCAACCTCCCCACGGGGTTTGTTAGTTTTCAATGATTATGAGGTAATCTTCTTGGAACATCATCCCAAAATTCGCTCCAAGTCCTTAGCAGCGCGGCGCATTTCCAAAAAGACCAATCCCAATTTTGCGCCTTCGCGAGCAAGAGCGGTGAGTACGGCTTCTTCACCAATCGAAGAAAGAATCACATAACCATGATCCCCTCGAATATATACTTGTTCGAGACCACCCCGCCCCAGTTCCATTGCAATTCTGTCGCCAAGACTTAACATCGCCGCTGACATTGCCGAGACTCGATCTTCTTCAACTTCTGCCGGCAATGCGGATGCTATAATCAACCCATCCACGGAAACGACCGCAGAAGCCTCAATTTCCGGTGATGCTGTTTGCATTTCACGCAAACGATTGACCATTCCTTCAGTTTTTGAAACATCCATTACCGAACCTCATTCACTTTTCCAGAACACTTTACCTTATTAAATGAGTTTACCATAATTTCAGTTTGTTTGTAAAATACATTGACCCTTTTCAGATGACATGTTAAAGTTAATAATTATCATGAGAAAAACATATCTTCCTTTATTAATCTTATTATTTCTATACGCTATCAGCGTCCCCAAATGGAATGTACAAGCGCAGAACAGACCACTTAATCCCGTCGTTATTACATCACCAAAAGGCGGTGAGGCA
The DNA here is from genome assembly GCA_011176615.1 of Anaerolineae bacterium. GTDB lineage: Bacteria > Chloroflexota > Anaerolineae > Anaerolineales > UBA11858 > G519. The sequence continues at coordinate 3,712 of DUEG01000019.1, forward strand.
ATCCAAGGTATCTTTCCAGTTGTGGGGAGCATTCCTGCAAACGGTTTTATCTCCGCATCTCTGTTTTTTCGATACGCAGGTGATGAAACGAATACTTGGTTCCTCGTCCAAGAACTTACAGAACCTATCGAGAATTCTACCGTTGCAAAATGGGACACCACAAAGATTTCAGATGGAATCTACGACCTTAAACTAGAGGTTAAGTTAGCGGATCCAGAACCAATAAAAACCCTTGTATTCGGTGTTCGTGTGCGCAATTATTCGGTTATCGAAACCAATACACCAAACCCCTCAGAGAATAGAGCAAATCTCACGCAAGTGCCAACAGCGACAGGAACACCCACCCCTACTCCAATTCACACACCTACACCTTTAGCCACAAATCAGGCGATAATCTCTTCTTCCAATATTCAACACAGCCTTAGTCAAGGTGTAATTGCTGTTTTAGCAATTTTCTTAATATTTGGAATCTACACTACAATCCGAAATTCGCAAAGAAAGATACGATAAACAAAATGAATGATCTCGATAGAATATTCGATGCTATCCAGGATATTACCCAAAAATTCAAGAAACGCAATCAAAGAAATAATATGGAACCAAGCGAGGGACATTTTATTATTATCGGACTTGGCAACCCTGGTCGGCAATACCTGAGAACGCGACACAATATTGGTTTTCAAGTCCTTGACCACCTCGCGGAACGTTTAGGAACATCCTTTAACAAACAAAAAGCCAAAGCCATGGTCGCTGAGTCAAGGTACCAAGGAAAGCGATTGATGCTAGCCAAACCCCAAACATATATGAACAAATCTGGTTTTGCGGTTCATACCCTGGTCAAATATTATAAAATTCCACTTAATCATGTACTCATTGTATATGATGATGTTGACCTTCCCCTGGGAAAGTTAAGAATCAAACCTAGTGGTGGTAGCGGTGGTCATAAAGGGATGAAATCTATCATAGACCAATTCGGCAATCTATCTATTCCCAGACTGCGGATTGGCATTGGTCGCCCTCCTGGGAAAAAACAAGCAAAGGATTACGTCCTGAAAGAATTCCTCCCATCTGAAATTCCCCAACGTGATATCGCATTAAAAACTGCTGTAGACGCAATCCTAGAATATATCAATACTGGAATCGATCAAACCATGACCAAATTCAATAAAAGTAATTCCTAATTGAATAATATCTGAACCATCCTAATACCAAAAGACATCTTATGTTATCTGAGATACTGAAAGAGATTACATCTTCACCAACTTTTAAAGAATTGGTCATTTCGATAAAAAATCAACGCTGTCCTTCTGATTGTCTTAAAATGCAGCGCGCTGTTCGTCTTCCATTTCTCGCAGCGCTCCATAAAACACTCAACCAACCGATTTTATTAATCACAGATCGGACAGACCGAGCACTGACGCTACTAGACGAACTTAAACTCTGGACGCCATCATCAAACCGCTTTCTATTTCCAGAGCCCAGCCCTTTATTCTATGATAATTCTCCTTGGGGTATAACTACACGCCATGAACGATTGCTAGCGCTTACTTCTCTCGCCTCTCAACTAATTCCTGGCGCCCCAGGTCGTGATCAGATTCCAATCATGATTGCGCCTGTACGCGCAATCATGACACGAACGATTCCTCGTCGAGAGTTCATCAAATCTTCTTATCTGCTAAACGTAGGTCAACAGGTTGTGCTGGATCAACTTGCGAGAAAATTCGTCAAATTAGGATATGAATCATCCAATCTTGTGATTGCTGCAGGGCAGTTTGCTCGAAGAGGCGGCATTTTAGATATATGGCCACACGCTTGCGAATTCCCCTCTCGAATAGAATTCTTTGGCGATGAAATTGATACGATAAGAGAATTTGACCCTGCCAGCCAACTCACAATCAGAGCAATCGAAAAAATTCTCGTAACCCCTGCGCGTGAATTTATTCTTGATGAGAAGATTTCGGAGACAATAGAAGGAGAAATTTCAGAATTTCATATTCCCCTTCTCTACTCAACCGAAACCAGTATTTTAGATTATCTTCCCCAGAATGCGCTAGTCCTGATAGATGACACAGATGCATTTGAAGATATGATCAACAATATCGAGGAACAGGCAATTCGTCTTCGACGCGAAAACATAGAAGAAGGTCTACTTCCACCAGATTTTCCGCTTGCCTATATTACCTGGGATCAAATCCAAGATAGCATTCCACGCGAAAGAACGATCTTACTCGGTCCCAGCGGTACACAAGATACTGAACCTAGAACCAAACAACTTTCATCACTGTTCTCTCCAAATCCTCGCTTTGGAGGACAGGTCAAGCCATTTCTCGAATATTTAAAAAGTATTAACAATAGCCCTAATAAAGTATTTATCATCTCTCGTCAATCAGCAAGATTATCTGAATTATGGCATGAGAATAGACCTCTTGGGCTCGAGGAAGAACCACATTTCATCCAAGGGAGTCTTACTGAAGGCTGGAAATTATCACTTGAAGATGGAAAGCAAATCCATCTACTCACAGATGGTGAAATCTTCGGGTGGCGGAGACCAATTCCAAGAAAACGTCATCGCCCAATAGCCGAATCTCCTGAATCTGTTTATGCGGATTTAAAGCAAGGAGATTGGGTTGTCCATATTGATCATGGTATTGGGAAATTTCTTGGGTTGGTTCGGCGAGAAATCGAAGGCTCTGAACGTGAATATCTGTGCATTGAATATGCTGATGGTGATCAATTGTTCGTTCCTGTTCACCAAGCAGATCGATTAAACCGCTATGTCGGCTCAGATAGTCGTCCACCAAGACCGTCGCGATTAGGGGGTGCTGAATGGCAAAATATCAAATCGCGGGTCAAAGAAGCAGTTGAAAATATTGCCGAGGATTTACTCACATTGTATGCGAAGCGAAATATCGGTGATGGGCATGCTTTTAACAAAGACACACCCTGGCAATACGAATTGGAAGCCAGTTTCCCTTACATAGAAACAGAGGATCAAATAAGGGTTATCCAAGAAGTTAAACGAGACATGGAAGCATCACGTCCAATGGATCGATTAATTTGCGGAGACGTGGGATATGGGAAAACAGAAATTGCCTTGCGCGCTGCTTTTAAGGCTGTCATGGATGGAAAGCAAGTTGCCCTTCTTGTGCCAACAACAGTGCTAGCCCAACAGCATTATCAAACGTTTCAAGAACGGCTCTCACCCTTTCCCATCGAAGTTGAAATGCTCTCACGGTTTCGTACCACCCAACAGCAGAATGCAATTATTGAAAAACTAGCAAAAGGAACTATCGACATCATTATTGGTACACACCGATTGCTTTCTCAGGATGTTCATATTAAAAATCTTGGTCTATTGATTATTGATGAGGAACAACGATTTGGCGTAACTCACAAAGAACAACTTAAAAACATACGTACAGAACTTGATGTTCTTACAATGACCGCAACGCCAATTCCTCGCACGCTCTATATGACTCTTACTGGAATTCGAGATATCTCCACGATCAATACCCCTCCTGAAGAACGTCTACCGATCATCACCCATGTTGGTCCGTATGATCCCAAAATAGTACGTAAAGCAATCTTAAGAGAAATCGAGCGCGGCGGTCAGGTTTTCTTCGTCCATAACCGCGTCCAAACCATTCAAGGAATGATGGCGCATTTACAGAAAATCGTTCCAGAAGCACGAATAAGCATTGCTCATGGACAAATGATGGAAAAAGAACTTTCAAAACACATGAAAGAATTCTCCTTTGGGAAAATTGATGTACTACTTTCGACATCAATCATTGAATCCGGTCTTGACATCCCAAACGCAAATACACTAATCATTGACCGAGCGGACACATTTGGGTTATCCCAACTATACCAACTTCGAGGAAGAGTAGGGCGTGGAGCACAACGGGCATATGCTTACTTTTTCAGACACCCCCGACGCTCCCCGACTCCTGAAGGTCGAGAGCGACTTGAAACTATTGCGGAAAATTCGCAACTAGGAGCAGGCTTTTCAATTGCTATGCGCGATCTTGAAATCCGAGGGGCTGGCGACATTTTAGGAACCCGGCAGCACGGTCACATCGCAGCCGTAGGCTTCCATCTTTACACTCGCTTATTGTCTGAAGCAATCAGCAAGTTACAAGACAAACAAAAATCGAACGTAGACATAAAATCCCCCTTTAGATTGTACCGTTCGATGGTTAGTGTCGACCTTCCATTTAATGTCAACATTCCCAAGTCTTATGTTTCCAACCGCGAAACCAGGCTCAGTCTTTATCGCCGGATTGCAAATATCCATTCTCTTGAGGAAATTAATATACTCAAATCAGAATTCTCGGATCGATTTGGCGAAGTACCCAAACCGGTACTAAATTTGCTCTACCAAATTAAGATTAAATACCTTGCAGAACAAGCCAACCTCAATTCGGTAACTAGTGAAAACGGAAAAATCATACTACGGTATCAAGAAGATATGACGACTCCTACATGGATTGAGACCCAACCCGGGATACAAACGGGAAAACACACAATTTGGCTAACAATTGCCGCTCTCCCCCACCCATGGAAACAATCATTGCTTGAAATCCTTACAAAACTAAGCAGTTCACCGAAATATTAATAATTCTCTTATCTAAAAAATCGTGCTTCACTTTGACAACATACAACCTGAAAGGTATAATCACCGTTTGCTGTGAAACAATTATCCGACCTGGGAGAATACTATTATGGAAACACAAAAGACAAACACACCCTTGCATTTAGAAGATCTTAAACGTAAGGAGAAAGTAAGTGGGAAAGTTGTAAAAATCACCCTTGCGGGGGCATTCGTAGATATTGGTCTTGAAATGCCTGGTCTGGTGCATATCTCACAGCTACAAAAGGAACCGGTAAACCGGGTCGAGGACGTTGTACAAGTAGGGCAGACAGTCGATGTATGGGTACGACGGGTCTTTCCGAAGAAAGGTCGGATTGAACTGACTATGATTGAACCGCTTCCTCTAGAGTGGCGCGAGATAAAAGAAGGAATGGTAGTTAAAGGTAAGGTGACTCGTCTGGAAAAATATGGTGCATTTGTGGATATTGGCGCCGAGAGACCGGGATTGGTTCATATAAGTGAACTGTCCCATGAGTATATCCGTACCCCTGGAGATGCAATCAGTGAGGGAGATGAAGTTGAAGTTAAGATCATCAAAGTAAATCGACGTCGTAGACAAATAAAACTTAGCGTAAAAGCACTGCTTGAAAAACCTTCTAAAGCTCCTGTGCCCGAAAAAAAGGCAAGGAACGAATATCCTAAAAAAGAAGAAGAAGAAGAAACAGAAGAAGAAATACCCACCGCTATGGAAATTGCTCTACGAGACGCTATGGAACGCAACCACAATGATGTCGATAAGTCAGAAAAAATAAACAAGAAATCCTCTCCTGTAAACAATGAGTTGGAGAACATCCTTTCTCGGACTCTTGAACACAAAGTTCAAACTGCAGCAAAATAACTATCGCTTCTTTACATCAGCATTCGTAATGGAAAAACTTGCGCCTTAACAATAACGGGCGCAAGTTACTTTAAAACCATCTTTTAATCTCATCAATGCCATCTCAATATCAGAAAGTATAAATATTTCCGCCAGCCATTGATTCTTATTTCTCCCTAGTACTTCTCTTTTAGAACTATGAATTTATGAGCATCGTTTTCTCCACTACATCGGAGACAAAATTAACAAAACAAACTCTAGTCAGTACAAAAGTTCATTATTAAATAAAACTCCAATATAAAGAAAAAACGACCTTTCTAAAGGTCGTTTTTATATTACAGAGTACTGCACATTCTTGTTAGACAGGCTGTAGAACGGGCGTGCCCCCATTCTTTTCTACTGGGGAGGGGAAAATCTCTAAAAATTCATCTCGAGAAATTGTCTCATTTTCAAGCAGTCTATTTGCAACAGCGTCAAGTTTGTCTCTATATTTAACTAAAATTTGCTTTGCACGTTCATAAGCATTATTCACTAAGAGGTTTACTTCTGCATCAATTTTCTCCGCAACCGCTTCGGAATAATCCCTTTGTTCAGTAATCTCCCGTCCCAAGAAAATCATTTCTTCCTTTTTACCATAAACCATCGGACCAAGAGATTCACTCATCCCTAGTCGCGTAACCATCGACCGGGCAAGTTTTGTCACTCTTTCCAAATCATTGGATGCACCAGAGGTAATATCATTGAATACCAAACTTTCTGATGCCCGTCCTCCCAGCAGACCGATCATGTCCGCGATAAGTTTCCGCTTCGGCATCAAAGTACGATCCTCTTCAGGGAGCATAAGTGTATACCCGCCTGCTAACCCACGGGCTATGATAGAAATCTTTTGCACAGGATCGGCCTCAGGTAAAGCATGAGCGACTACTGCATGTCCTGCTTCATGATAGGCGATAATACGTTTCTCTGCCTCATTAATCAACCGGCTCTTGCGCTCAGGCCCAGCAATCACACGCTCAATGGCTTCCTCAAATTCGGATTGGGTGATAACTTTTTTATTACGACGTGCGGCAAGGATCGCTGCTTCATTGACCAAATTCTCAATATCTGCGCCGACAAATCCAGGAATTGATCTGGCTAAAATATTAAGATTTACATCATTTGCCAATGGCTTTCCGCGAACATGAATCTTAAGAATTGCCTCTCGTCCACGCATATCTGGACGATCAAGAATTACCCGCCTATCAAATCGTCCGGGTCTCAACAATGCAGGATCAAGTACATCGGGACGATTTGTTGCAGCCATAATGATCACATTTGTATCAGTGTCAAATCCATCCATCTCTACAAGCATCTGATTAAGGGTTTGCTCACGTTCATCGTGGCTTCCTCCCAAACCCGCACCTCGCTGACGCCCCACTGCGTCAATCTCATCTACGAACACAATACAAGGTGAATGCCGTTTTGCTTGATCAAACAGGTCGCGGACACGACTTGCGCCAACGCCCACAAACATCTCAACAAACTCGGAACCTGAAATTGAGAAGAAAGGCACACCTGCTTCTCCAGATACAGCCTTTGCAAGTAATGTCTTTCCTGTACCTGGTGCACCGACAAGAAGCACACCCTTAGGAATCCTTGCGCCCAGCGCGATAAATTTCTCTGGTTCTTTTAGAAACTCCACAACCTCTTGGAGTTCCTCTTTGGCTTCCTCGATACCTGCGACATCATCGAAAGTGACCGTTGGCTGATCACCTGTAAACATTCTTGCGCGTGATTTTCCAAAAGCCATTGCTGCATTATTACTACCTTGTGCTTGTCGAAAAACAAACCAAAATACTCCACCCAAGATTAGGAAAGGCAAAAGATAACTGAATACTGTCGCTAATCCTAGCCACGGGCTAGGGGGTTTTATTTCAATGATTACTTGATTTGGATCAAGATTCGTTACTGAAACGCCCAACTCTTTAAGCTGTCCGACCAAAGTTGCATCCGGCTCTTTATTCGAAGTATATTCTTTACCATCTGCATCAATGATCAGTAATTGGTTATCATCTTCAACAATCCTTTTTGCCTCTCCGCGCATTACCATTGCTGCAACTTCATTAATTGTTAATGCTTGTTGCGTTGTAGATTGTTGCTGAAAATTGTAAACCACTAATATAACAATCGCCGCGATCAATAAAACATAGATTACAGACGATCGACTACGTGAAGACTTCACTTAATAAACCTCCGTTTATACTTATCAAAACCATATTAATACATCCTAATTATACCAATCTATAACCAAATCATGGGTTCTATTTTAACCAAAGTAAATAATTCTAACATGCTTCTAACATAGAAAAGGTTGAGATCATAAGTCATGCCCAATTCCTTTTAATTATGCAACAATATTCCTTTAAAAAGAGCCAAGAAGATCTATTTGATACGGATCAAAGATTTGAAGAATTAGAAATCCAGCATTTCCACTAATTTCCATTAATATTGCAGATACTAGTCGTAAAAAAAGATGCTTGACTGGAAAACACGCTAACAACACGTGTCTTGTGGCGAATTTCCCGGTGTCTCCATTCCAAGCCGTTCGTCGTGCAGATACAGTGTCAGTGCTTTTGGACAAAGTCAAAAGCCGCCGAGATGGTTGAAGAGTTAATTATACCCATCCCAGTGCAATTGGACTTAGCCGAGATAAAACCATGAGCGCGGTTGCACACGGTTGCACACGGTTGCACACGAAAATAATTATTCTCCAGAATTTTAATCTCCACACCCCTATATATAGACCAATAACAAGCAAAAACCCCCATCCCTGGGGGTTAATGAGTGGGCGGAACAGGACTCGAACCTGCGACCTCTTCCTTGTAAGGGAAGCGCTCTAACCAACTGAGCTATCCGCCCTTGGCGGCTAATTATACCTCAGTATTTTATATATGGAATGAAAATCAATTAGTTTCGCAACATAATTTGCAAGTTTTTAATTTTTTATGATACACTCTTGCTAAATGTCCATTTCTCTTTTAATTTATAATAACTATATTGCGCCCCCTCCCAACCCACGATAAGGATCGCACGATGTCTTACCAAGAACGTATTCGGAACAAAAAATCCAAAATGTCAAAGAGTTTTGCAAAACTAGCAAACTATTTACTTGATTCAACCATTGAAGCATCCTTTATGACTGCTACTGAATTAGCACACGAACTAAATCTGGATACGGCAACTGTCGTTCGTTTTTCACAATACTTAGGATATCCAGGCTTCCCCCAACTCATCAAAGAGATCCGTGAACGCGTAAAATATGATTTACTAATCCGACCCAAAGAAGCAGAAATTCCCAATACACTGCCCTCTATTGTCTATAAAGCGATCGACGACCTAATAACAGCGATAGAACAAACAAAAACTTCCTTGAATACGGAAACTATAGAAAAGTTCACAGAAGAAATCGACCGAGCAAAACGTATCTTTATTCTAGCAAGCAATCCTGCTCAACCAGCAGTTTATAATTTGGTACACTCATTAGAACAAGGCAATTATCCGATATATACTGTAAGAACAGGATTAACTGATATCGCCAGAGTTGTCCACGCATCCGGTAAAGATGATTTATTGTTGGCTATCGATGTTTCAAATGAAAATCCTTATATTGCCTCTGCGTTAAAGCAAGCACGCCAAAAAGGAACATTGACCGCTACAATTGTTAATTCACCATCATTACCTACCGCCCGTGCTGCTGAACTTGTGCTTGCTGCAAGGGGCAATCCAACGCTTGGGATCAACATAGCAACAATCGAAGCAATCGTTTTTGCGCTCGTTCAAGCCTTACGCTGGAGAAATCAAGACAGATTTTTAGGCGTTGAGCAATCAATTTCTGATATCATTGAAAGAATTCAATCAACAGAAGTATAAAATATAGGAACTTATTTTTATGCGAAGCATCAAATTCATGGATCACGACGGCACCATACACGATGGTTGGGTTTTTGAAAACCAAGTAGGAATTGTTCAAGGTGATATCTTTACTGAATTTAAACGTGACCAAGCAACAATTCCAATGAGCGAAATTAAATTGCTTCCCCCTGTCGCGCCAAGCAAAATCATATGTGTGGGCAGAAATTATCCCGCTCATGCAAAAGAACACGGCGTTGAAGTTCCAAAAGTTCCACTTATTTTCTTAAAACCTCCTTCTTCACTAATCACAAATGATGACGAAATCGTCCTCCCCCCGCAATCTAAACAAGTGGAACACGAAGCAGAATTAGCCGTCATTATTGGAAAACAAGGAAGATGGATTACCCCTGAACAAGCAAAAGAAATGATATTCGGTTATTCAATCGCGAATGATGTAACTGCCCGCGATCTTCAGAGGACAGACAATCAATGGACGCGCGCAAAAGGATTCGACACCTTTTGCTCACTAGGACCATGGATCGAGTCTGATATCAATCCCCTAGATTCTTTAATCACATGCCGAGTTAATGGGGAGATGCGCCAAATGGGTTCTACTCGAGATATGGTCTTTTCGGTTCGTCAGTTAATCGCTTATATCTCTTCAATTATGACGCTTATGCCTGGAGATGTGATTCTCACCGGTACACCTGCAGGCGTGAGTCCACTAGCGCCAGGTGATATCGTTGAAATCTCAATAGAAGGCATAGGCACACTCCGAAATAAAGTGGTCTCCCAAAAGGAATAATGAGCAATTTTCTAAATAAATCAACACTAGATATTCGAACAGGCGTGACCATTGCTATAAGTATAGCCATCCTAGTAGCAATCATCACCCTATTAAGTGGCATAAGAGCAATCCAAAAAGGGCGTAATTTGAAGTTTTTCCGTATGCGCAGAGATCATATGGTACGTGGTTGGCGGTATATATTCATATCTCTCTTTCTGGGCGCGCTCGCCCTTGGTCTTAAGTCATATGGAGAACCAGTGGCTTATCGCTATTTTCCTCCCTCTCCAACGCCAACGTTTAGCGCAACACCATCTATGTCTCCAACAATCAGTCCCACCCCAAGTATCACTTTATCTCCAACAATAACAAATACACCATCCCAGACCGATACACCGACAATCACGCCAACACCACACATTCCGCTCGCAATTGAAACATATTTTGAAGGAACACTTACGCCCCCTAGTAAAGCAGCGTTTAGTGATCTGGTGTTTACTTCTGTAGGAGTTGATGCACTTTATAGACCAATTGAACCAAGCACAGTATTTACAAACCCCATTTCATCGATGTATGCAGTATTTAGTTACGATGTTATGGTTAACGGCGTCCAATGGACGGCTCTTTGGTATCGCAACGGTGAATTGGTACATTTTGAGACAAAACCTTGGGATGGAGGAACTGGCGGTTTAGGGTTCACTGATTGGACACCAGAACCTGAAGAGTGGCTTCCAGGAGATTATTCTGTACAGATCTTTGTAGGATATGATTGGGTCGTGGCTGGCAATTTTACCTTAAGCGGTGAACCAGCGATTTCCACTCCCACGCAAACGCCAACACTCACAAAAACCAATACGCCCACTTCGACCAATACACCAACCAGATATCCAACATTTACTTCAACGCTGAAACCCACTCCATACCCGACTCAAACGCGCACACAAACGCCAATCCCAGTAAGCCAAACCCCATCAATGACGCCTACACCCACAATCACTCGCTGGCCAACAGCTACTCGGATCACACCAAGTCCAACAATAACAAGGTGGCCCACAGCAACAAAACCATAAACAATACCTGTGAGTAATCACACTCGGCACTATTCTGGTAAGTAAAACTAAATTTCCACTGTTTGAATTTTCGGTTTGAACGCACAAGCAATTCGAGATGCTACGCTTGCATTATTCAATAGCAACTCAATATTTGCTCGAAGGCTTGCTTTCCCCGTAATTTCACTTACCCTGCGTAATAAATACGGCGTTACGGATTGACCCTGAATACCCCTCTCATTGACTTCTTGTAAGGCTTGGTTAATTGCCCCTTCAACCTGCTTAGCATCCAATGCTGAATCTACTGGAGGTGGAACTACCACCAATATTGCGCTTGTCAATCCCAAACTCCAATGGGCTTGAGCAATTTCCCAAACCTCTTCCGGTGAATTTGCGCGAACGCTGACAGGTAATCCACTCTCTCGGGTAAAAAATGCAGGGAATTCATCTGTTTGATAACCAACAACGGAGACCCCCATAGTCTCCAGATACTCGACTGTAGCCGGAAGATCCAAGATGGCTTTAGCGCCAGCACACACAACGACAACAGGTCTTCTTGATAACTCGATTAAATCAGTGGAAATATCAAAATGTGACCCTCGATGAACACCACCAATACCACCTGTAGCAAAAACTTTAATTCCCGCTAAATGGGACATAATGATTGACCCCGCTACAGTGGTCCCGCCACTCTTCTGAAAAGCATGTGCTGGAGCGAAGTCCCGATGGCTTATTTTCATCAAGTCATCCGTATTTGCCAAAAAATCAATTTGCTTCTTCGAAAGCCCAACGTAAACATTGCCCTCCACAACCCCAATCGTTGCTGGGATGGCGCCCTCCTCTCTTACTTTTGCTTCCATATGGATCGCCAATTCATGATTTACAGGTCGAGGCAAACCATGTGTGACGACCGCCGTTTCCAAAGCAACAATTGGTCGCTTTTCTTGCAATGCATGTTGGACAACAGGAGCGATGATAAAAGATTCTTGAGTCTTCATTGTAGATTAAATCACCAATTGATCATAAAGTTTTTCAAGAGAAAGGTCTGGGACAACAGCGCCTCTATAACGTAATGTTAACGATGCCGCAGAAACACCCAACCGTATAGCATCATCCAATGACATATCATTAAGTAACGCAAATATTATCGTTGCTGTCAATGCATCCCCCGCACCAGTAGGGTCAATAATCTCTGTTCTAATAGATGAAACATACCCACTCGTTTCAGAAGTCGCATAACACACACCTAACTCGGCTAAAGTAATCAAAGCAATATTCACGCCCTGACTAACCAGATTTTTAGCAGCCTCGAAAGTTTGCTCCTGATTCGAAGGATCAAATTCTCGCCCTAAATATATCGCTGCTTCTTGTATGTTTGGTGTGATAAGAAATAAGCGGTCTAAATAAGGTTGCAATCGTCTGGCAAGTCGGTTTGATGTCGGATCTGCGAAAACGGGAATATTGGCTTTTTTTGCAAGAGATACTGCTGTTCGAAGTGTTTTCGGCGGGAGATTAGCGTCAATGAAAAGTAACGAAGCATCCTTAAATAATTTTTTATTTTCTTTAAGATAGCCGGGGGTAAGCGTACCGATAGCATCCATGTCATCCATGGCATATAAAAGCCCACCTGCATCGTCGAGCACACCTATGTACGTACCGGTTGAAGCATTACCTGTACGCAAAACCGCACTTATATCCACGCCTGCTTCTGTAAGATCATCCAGCAATTTGTTTCCTTCATAATCATCCCCTACGACAGAGATCAAATTCACTTTCTGCCCTAAACGAGCCAAATTTTCAGCAACATTGCGAGACACGCCTCCAAACGTCGTATTTATATGGGCAGGATTAGATGTTCCATATTCAATCGCGGATTTCATCCGACCAATGATATCCAATACTGCGGCTCCTATTACTAACACAGGGCGATCAGAGACTTCCGAAAAATATGTGCTGTTCATAATTTAATCTTGATCTAAGTTATGGGATTCCCGGCAATAGASARAAGRRGATTGCCTTYGTTAATATTTGGTTTAACCGACACTAAAACATCCTAGATTATAACCGATACCATCGGAAAAGATTTMGATAAGAATACAAATCTCTTTYNNNGACTCCATCTTATCATAAAATGAAACCTTCTTTATTAAATGTTTTAACCAAAAAAANTATAAGAGAAGCAGRAACTCCACAATCAGNTNTTTTTRCAAAAACCAATTACCCCATTTGCMCACATCATAWCTAAATCTARMWTAGGATAATAAANTTTTATCCAACGCCAGATTCCCTATGAAAGTTGTTTGACATTATTCAAGTCAACCCCAATAATGAAAGGATAGGCTGAGGTACAATTAYCTRGATGGYGGAAAAACCGNCCTTGCTTTCAATCCTTATGGAATTTGTAGAAGAAATTAAACAATCCAGATCAAATTTCGTTMGAGAATRATCCATGACCAAACAATCCAGCAATCCAAATAATGATCATTATCTTCATGTGGACTTTCATTGCCACACGATTTTCTCACCAGATAGTTTAGTTACACCTGAAAGATTAATCGCCACATGCAGGGCAAAAAGCCTAGATAGGGTTACTGTAACTGATCACAATACGATTCAAGGCGCTGTATTCGCCAAGACCATTGCTCCAGAAATGATTATTGTTGGAGAAGAGATCATGACCACAAAAGGGGAATTATTAGCATTTTTCGTTCAAGAGGAAATCCCCTCAGGTCTAGATCCCACTCAAGTCATCCAACTTTTGAGAGCACAAGAAGCATTCATCAGCGTATCCCATCCATTTGACAAATTCCGCAAAGGTCACTGGAACACAGAAGACTTGCTTAAAATACTTCCCGATATTGACGCTATTGAAACCTTTAACGCTCGTTGTATTTTCCCCTCTGCAAACTGGAAGGCGGTAAAATTTGCGAAAGAACATGGCTTACCCGGAACCTATGGATCAGATGCTCACTCGACCATCGAACTTGGTCATGGGAGTTTGTTTCTACCACCTTTTAGTGATAGAATATCATTGAAACAATCGCTGAGTTTAGCTTATAGCCCTCGTTTAATTCTGTCGCCACCGTGGGTGCACTTATTCTCTCGGTACGCATCTTGGAGAAAACGAAGAGGAATATCATAAACACAGAGGATTTTTTTACAAGTATTCCTCTACTACTGTTCGGGATATTTAATCAATGCTTTGTAAAATTGTTTAACCTTACTCATTACTTTTTGATAATCCGCTTTCTCTCTCACTAATTGTTTATTAATTTGAAACGCACTCTCTCGTAAATTCTGGTTTTCAATAGCCACGATGATCGCTTTTGCTAAATCTCCAGAATCATTTGGATCTATTAGTAGACCGTTTACGCCTGGTACGATCCACTCACGTAGGGATTCGATATCTCCCGCAATTGGGAAGCATCCACATGCCATTGCCTCTAATAAAGAGTTTGGCGTGCCATCATGTGTGCTCGGTGAGACAACAATTGAGGCACTTTGGAAGAGTGTTGCCATCTGTGCCCGTGATACTTTAGGCAACAAATCAATCTCCCCTTCCAATCCAAAGCGCTCCAACCATCGCTGAACTTGAGGAGACCCTTTCATCGCTGGACATAATACTTTGGCTTGGGGATATTCTTTCATTACGAGGGCTATTGCCCCAAAGAAAACATCGTTATGGATATAGGCTCTCAAACCTCTTGGGTTGATAACCACAGGTTTCTTGGTGACGACCGAGGTTCTCGATTCTGACGGGTAAAAAACATCCCCGCGAACACCTCCGGAACCGGGTACAACCATCGTCTGTTTACCTGTATAACCCCACAAACGAGCCAATCGCAAATCCTTATAGCAATCAGTGTGAAGAGCATCTGCCTTTTTCATTGCTTGCTCTGTAAGGGCGCGCATCCTTTTAGTCGATGGTGCGTGCAGCGTAAAATCATTTCCCCAAACCGAAATAATAAGAGGTGTCTTCGGGTCTGCAAGACTCCCCACCATGCCTTCATACGGGATTCTCATTGCGTGAACGATGTCAGGGTTGATCGTATCAATCAATTCTCTTAACTTCGCTGATGCTTCCCGAAGAGATCGTGGTACAAACCAATGCCTGAAAGTTGTTCGTATCTTTGGCGTCAAAATCGATAGAGATGGTTTCCTCTGAGTGTAACGGATATCCTCTTCTCTACCATTCATTTGCTGATGATTAGTCTTTGCTACGCTTGCAACAACTTTACTAAAGGTAATTGGAATGATATGAAATGATGCTAAATCGAGATTCGGGGAACTTGGATAAAGAGAAACCAAATGAACTTCGTCACCGTTTCCCACAAAGTATTCGATCCAATTAAGTGCAGTTGGAGATCGCCCATCGGCAATAAAAAGAAGTCTCATCAGAAATTCTTCTCGATATAATTTAATGCTTTGACAAAGGTCTCAACCATTTTTGTTACATTGATCTCTTCTTTAATAATCCGATAGGATTCTTCCCCCATCTGGCGCAATCTTGATAAATCCATCATCGCATCTATTAGAGTTTCCCTTAGCGCTATCTCATCGCCTTGTGGTATCTGCCATCCATTTTCAGGACGAACCAAGTCGTCTTGAGTTCCATCTCCCTGAGCCACAATCACTGGTAGCCCATAAGTCATCGCCTGCTGAACTGCTAATCCACCAGTCCCTGGCAGTACAAATAAATCAGCGTCAAGAAAATACCCTTCCAACTCTTTCCCATGCTTAGAACCCACAAAATTTGCATTTGGGGTTAAGTAATGAGCAATCTTTTTAAACTCGTCTTGATC